>JANQML010000104.1 GCA_028280105.1 Desulfobacula sp.
TTTCAGACCCTCACCGTAAAAATTCAGGACCCGCCCTTTACAGGCCAGGTCGTGAATTTTTACGGTGAGGGTCTGAAAACCGATGTGGGAGAGTCCGGAGGATCTGACTTCGGAATTGTCCGTGGTGATGACCTCTGCCCGCACTTCCATGGTACCTGGTTGCAGCGACGGGGTCTGAAAATTGAAATATGTTGCCATGGCGGCCATTACGGCGGCCAGTGCGGCGAATGCCAGGAGATTTGACGGGGTGAATCGTTTAATCATAAGAAGCCGCCGTTGCCGGGTTCAGGATCATGCCGGGTTTCGTGGAATATAGACGCGGCCCGTGCAAAAAGCAACAGACCGCGTCAGGGATCGCTTAACGTGTGACTAAGGTTTTATAGGTCAACACCGAGTATGGTGGCCATCACCTGGGCAATTTCGGTATTGTCTTTGTACCCGCCCAATTTGGCCGCACCCACACCGGTGGCAGACATGGGAATCATGGTGGCGGTAGGGATGGTGGTGGTCCAGTTGATGTTGGCCCGTTCGGACAGCAGGTGGGCGGCGGTCAGGGCTGCCGGGTTCACCTTGTAGTAGCCTGCGGTTTGGCCGGCGTCGGCTGCTGCCATGGCTTTTTCCAGGCGGGCGGCTTCGGTGTCGGTCAGATTGGTAAGACCGAATTCTCTTGCCAGGTATGCGGTGTAGCCGGCCCTGTCGCCTTTGTACTGGCCGGCACCGTAGGACAAGGTGTCTTCAACAGATACTTTGGTGGTCATCAGGGCGCCCATGTCCAGCTTATACCCCATGCTGTCCATGCCCAAGCCCATACCGCCGGTTTCATGATCACCCACAACAACGATGAGGGTGTCGTTTTTGTGTTTTTTGTAGAAGTCAAAGGCCACCTGGATCGCCTCGTCAAAGGCCAGGGTGTCATAGATAACTCCGGTGGGATCGTTGGCATGGGCTGCGTGGTCGATTCTGCCGCCTTCGATCATAAGGAAGAAACCTTTCTCGCCTTTTTCCAGGCTGTCGATACCTGCACGGGTCATCTCGGCCAGGGAGGGAACTTCCTGGTATTTATTGCGGCGCTCCACCTCGTAAGGGATATGGGTGTAGGTAAAGGCGGCAAAAACCTTGTCCTGTTTCGAGAAATCGTCCGCCTTGAAGGCCTTGGCACCCTTCATGCCGATGTAGGTCTTGTAACCCTTGTTTTCAAAGGCTTTCACCAGGTCTTTGTCATCTTTGCGTTTTGATTTGATGGTTTTGCCGATGGCATCGCCGTTTTTGACTTTCATGGACTGGGGGATGAAATGGCGGATACCTCCGCCGGCGAAAAAGTCCACATCGCTTTTTACGAAATCCTCGGCAATTTCGTTTTCATTGTTACGGGAGATGTTGTGGGAGGCAAAGGCTGCCGGGGTGGCGTGGGTCAGGCGGGTGGTGGTGATAAGACCGGTTTTCATGCCCTTGTCCCGGGCCGCTTCGGTCAGGGTTCTGACATCGTTTCCGGCGGCATCCTTGCCCACCAAACCTTTGTTGGTTTTAACGCCGGAGGCCAGCGCGGTACCGGCTGCGGCTGAGTCGGTGATCAGGGTGTCGGCGCAGTAAGTGGTATTGATACCTGCCACGTCAAAGGTGTTCATCACCAGTTCTTTGGTGCTGTCCTTGTACTGCTCACGCAGGAAAAACTCACTGAACTGTCTCTGGGAGGCCCCAAGGCCGTCACCGATGAAGTAAAATACATACTTGGGCTGGGTTTGGGCTGCGGCCAGGGCCGGTGCGGTTAACATCAGCACCAGAAGCGCAATCCCCAATAACCGTTTGATCTGTCTTAAGGGGGTCATTTTTTTGCTCCTAATAAAATCTTCATAAAAATTAATAATTACCTGCCTTTACGCGGAGAGTACCCCGGTTTCATTAGAACCGCACGTGCTTCCTGTTCGCAGGCGGTTAGGAAATCCACTGCTCCGGCGGTTTAATATTAGGATTATTAAAGAGCATCGGCAATTGGGGTGTGTTTGAAGTGATTACCTACCCTGCAGGGGTAATTTTTGAAGCTTTCTTAAATGAGATAGCGATTTTTGTATTTTATTTTTTTCTTGAAAAATAAATCTTTTTTTAGTATGACTGCTCAATTCGCAATTACTTCTAACAATTAAGGACGGTTCAGAATGACAATGACTCAAATATCTTTACATTATAAACTCAATTGGAGATCAAGGGTTCCGGTGTTCTGAGCTGATTTTTACATAGTCGTTTCAAAAAACCCCGGATTTTCAAAAATCCGGGGTTTTTTAGTTATACCCACTGTCCGGGCAACAGACCGGGCTTCATTTATTTTATCTAAAGGAGGCAGACATGACAGACTTCAACGTTAACACCGGCCGGACGGCCACAAAGGCTCACTCAGGAAGCAGATCCGGATTTAATTCACTGACAACGGATCGGCAGCATCAACCGGGTCCGCGTAATTTCTTTTTCCTTAAAACGGTTTTAGACCGCTTTAACCGGGACCGGATTCACACAAAAGAGAATCCCCGGTATGAGACGCTTCCGGTTAAGTATTTCAAGCATGCAGACAAAGCCCGATTTTTTGAATTTCAATTTCATATAAAGAAGAATGGAGAACAGAACGAATGCGCCTTATTATAAGAAAAAATTATATCCGAACCCATCATCAGAACGCTCTTCCTGAATCCCATATCAGGCTTTTCAAACGGTTTGCCAAATGTATGGGCAGGCTTTATCTTTTTTTATTTTTCAGCAATCACCCGTTTTATTACAAAGAAGAACAGGAGCGGTTTAAGCGCGAGCTGGACAGAATCCGTGCTCAACTGCCTCCCTGGATGTAATCACTAAATTAGGTTTTGCACACCTTGCATAACCCTTTTGGATCGCTGTTCTCCAATGGGCAGGGTGTGCAGATCCCAATCTTTTTACCAAGCAGGATAAAAATACGGATTCTTTGTAGCAAACACTACAAAAATTGAAGTATTTGGTGGTATAGTAAAAAAATATATGTTGCGGTTTCGGGTCCATATGATGCGGTATGGAGAAAAAGGGTGGCCGGCAAAGTTTTATTGCCGCCGTCTTTCCCGAATCCCGTATAGATCGAAAAGGAGGACCCCATGCCCCGGTTGGGAGTGATTACCTGCCAAGTCCTTGAGCTTGAGTTTGTCCATCTTCTTGCCAATGATCCCGGGGTTGAACGGATCAGTGTCATAGAAGATGAATTTTCCGCCGAACTAATCGATCGGTTGTCCACCGGCACGCAAAAAACGGTTCAGCGGATTTCCCGGGCCGATACATTACGGCCACATGAAAAAAAGGGCTTCAGCGTCCTGGTTCAGGTCATGAAGGTCGGCCTTCATTCCAACATACCCTTGTTAAAAAAAGAGGTGAAGACGGCTGTCTCCCAAATGGCTCCCTTTGTGGATGCCGTTCTTTTAGGATACGGCCTGTGCGGGAATGCCCTTGTCGATGCCGGTGAACTTTTTAAGGAGATCCCGGTTCCCGTATCCTTGCCCATGGAGAAAGACGAACCAGTGGATGACTGCGTCGGACTGATCATCGGCGGCAGGGAAAATTATTATCAGGAGCAGTGTTTATGCGCCGGTACCATGTTTATGAATGCCGGATTTTCAAGGCACTGGGAAAAGATTTTAGCCTTTGAAGTCCCTGAAAAATTAAAGGATAAAACGGAAAAGATTGTAAAAATAATGATGGGCAGCTATAAGCGGTGTCTTCTTTTGCCAACCCCTGTTTTAGGTGAAGCCGACCTGAGAAAGAATACAGCTAAATTCAGTGAGAAACACGGGCTTTATACCGAAACCAGACCCGGAATCCTGGATTTGCTTGATGCGGCATGGGAAAATGCAAAACAGAATGCCGCCTCAGCAGCCGGAACAGGGGATAAGGCGACCTGAAACCATGAAAAAATCCCAATTCCTTCAGGATTTGAAACAGCGGCTGATCTCATTGCTGGAAGACCCGGTTGCAGCCAATGCCCGCAACGATCGCATCCGTAAGGGCGGCAACCCTCTTTCAGATGCGCTTTCCGCCTTTAATGCCTCGGTATCCGAAGAGATCCTGAATATCGACCCCGCATCTGTGCCGGGCGATCTCAGCGATGAAAAAATAGAGGCATTTAAAAGGCGAATCTCTTTCTACATGAAGGAAAACGGTTCCGGATGCAAGGAATATGATACCTATATAACCATTCTTACAACGTATCTGGCGCTGGTGGTTCAAAAACCCCTGCATCCCTCCCATGTGCGCCGTCTTGAAGGCAATCCGCCCGAAGATTCGGATAACCGGTATTATTGCGGTTGGAAAACCCGTTATATAAAAGAGAGGCATTCATTGTGCCGATGCTGCAACTGCCTGCCCTGGCCGTGATTCAACCGGAGGGCCCATGCTCCGGGTAATCCTGTGTTAAAAAGGGTCTGGCGGGAATCGGAACCCTCTTTTTTTTACTTGTTTTTAGATTATCTTTCATCCATTATAAGTATGGGTTTATCTTATTTTTCTTCTTTCTGCCGGCTCTGTACCGCTTTGTGAACCGAAGAGACCTCAACCATTCTTTAAACTGACAGACCCTGAACCTGCTGCTCTTTGATCCGCTCCTTTAAACCGCATTATTTATAAGGAATAAGACATCATGAAAGCATGCACAAAATGTGGAAACTGGCATACAACAGCTGAGAAAAAAAGAGGTACGTATCTTTCCTGCACAGAAGTAAAATCCTATTGGTCAGCCGTGGGGCAGCGCCATAAAGAGGATCACGGACACTTTGCCCGGATACGTATCAGAAAAGACGGCCGGGTTGTCTGTTTGAAATGTATGCAGGATCTGGAGGAGATCCTCTGAAAAACGTATGAACCCCTGTTCCTGTGCCGGGGATTCGGCTTTTGATCGAAAAGGACCCGGTCGTGTGCCCCATAACAGGCGTCTTGGAAAGAGTAAGGAGAAAAAATGGATACGCTTTTAAAAATGCCTTTGGAAGAGACGGAAGGGATCAGTACGTTTTCCATTGCAGCGGAGTTTGATGCTCTGCTTAAGCAATCCGATACCATGGAAACCTTTGCAAAAAGCCTTCTTAAAAGAAGCGGTCAGTTGACAGGCGGACGTGTGCTGACGGTTTTCATCAATGAATCCGTGAGCAGCCGGCCCGTGATTTTGGCCACCATGACCCGTTCCGAAGGAGAGTGGGTCTTTTCATTGGATGAGACGGATGCGCTCGAATATCACCGGTCAGGGAAATCCCGTCATCCCTACGTGATGCAAAAACCAAAGTTTAAATCCGCCTTCTGTTTTAATCTGAATATTTCCCAAAGATGGCAAGGGGCTTTTTACATTGAGTATCCCGGTCTTCGGTTTGTGACACCCGATACCCACCTTGTATTGAAAAAGATTGTATGGGCCATGGGGTATTATTTCCGGGTCATACTTATGGAAAAAAGAATGGAAAGAGTTGAGCGCCGCCTGAATGAAAAAGAGAGGGCCAATACCTACCTTCGGGAAGCAATGACGGATTTGAGCAAAGAGGTCTATTGTGTCAACAGTATTTCCAATGTTTTAGGGCAGTCCCACGATATTGAAGAGATTATGTCCAAACTTATGGAGATTACACTGCCGCTTTTAAAGGCGGAGTTCAGTGTTATTTATGTCCCGGATACAGCCCTCTGTCTCTCCTTTCACCGTTCAAACGTCAGATATGAACGGAAAAATTACAATCTGTATAAAAATAAGGCACTGGCCCTCTATTTTAAACAGCAGATGCTGCAAATTCAGGAAGATTTAAAATGGATCAATGTCCGGCCGCTGACCCGCAGATACCTTTCGGGTCTGTCCCTGGAAGAGGATATGATTCTCTCCCAACGCCACTCCGGGTTCGGGTTTTCACTTAGGTCCGAAAATGATATGTTCGGCCTTGGCATCGTAATCTGCTCAGACATCCAGTCCCTGAAAAGAAGAACCCGGCTGTTCAAGATTACCCTTAATATGCTCGGCCTTTCGTTGGAAAACATCTCCCTGATGAAGGATTTTGAGCGGCAGATCAAGCTCAAGACCCAGGAGGTCCTTGATATGGAAAAGCATCAGCGGTTTTTACTCAGCTCAATGGGGCAGCCTGTGGCGTCATCTTCCCGGCACGGCATCTCAACAGGGTCTCCGCTGACCCTTGACCGGCTGCTGGCATCCATTGAGAGATCCCGTGAGATGTCGCTGCTCGGTGAACTGGCATCTGGTGTCGCCCATCAGATCCGGAACCCCATCAACCATCTGGTCGGGGCATTGCATCTCATCCAGGACAAAAATACGACACAGGCGGATAAAGCGGAACTCTACCGGCAGATGGTCGAAAGGGTTGAGACCATGAACCGGATGATCAAGGAGTTTGTCCAGTATACCCGAATGCCCAAACTGAATATGGCACCGGAATCCATTAACCATGTCCTGGAAAATGCCATCCAAACGTTTAAAGGGTGGATCGATATGTCGTCGGTTGAATTAACGACTTCATTTGATCCAAAGCTGGGAAAGACGAAGATGGATCTTTGCCTGATGAACCAGGTGTTTCATAATATAATTAAAAATGCCCTGGAAGCCATGCACCGGGAAGGGTCTCTTCATATTACGACCAAACGGCTTAAAATCAAAAACGGTCCGGCCCCGCATCTGGAATTTGCAGAACTGGTCTTTCGGGATTCCGGCCCCGGACTGTCTGCGGATGAGATCAAGCATGTGATGATGCCTTTTTATTCGCGCAAGCAGGACGGGATGGGGCTGGGGCTTGCCATCGTCGATTATATTATCCGTGCGCACGGCGGCGGTGTGCAGATCAGAAGCCGTCCGCAAAACGGGACCCATGTGATTCTCTATTTACCGGTAAGGTGATGAATATGCATGAAATCTTAATTGTGGAAGATGATATCAATTCCGCCCAATTGATTGTCCGTATCCTTGAAAAGGAAGGATACCGTGCCGCCCATGCCCCCAATGCCGGGCAAGGCCTTGAGATGCTCAATCAGACGGCCTATGACCTGTTAATTATCGATATTGTTATGCCGGGTATGGACGGCCTCAGCCTCTTAAAGCGGGTAAAAAACAGACGGCCGGATCTCTTAACGGTCATGGTGACGGCGTACGGGTCTATCGGAACCGCCGTGAGTGCACTGAAGCTTGGCGCGGATGATTTTCTGGAAAAACCCCTTATTCCTGAAAAACTGCTTCTGGTGGTTCGAAAACTGTTTGAAGAACTCAGGATGAAAAATGAAATCAACAGCTTAAAAAATCACCTGGCAAAGTATTACTATTCGGGAAAAATAATCGGAGAGCACCCGAAGATGCAGCACCTGTTCCGGATGATCGAATCCGTGGCCCGGACCGACTCGGCCGTTCTGGTCACAGGGGAGACCGGGACGGGAAAGGATCTGGTGTGCCGGGCAATTCATCATCACAGCCACAGAAAAGATCAACCCTTTGTTGCAATTAATTGTGCGGCAGTTCCTGAAAACCTGATTGAAAGTGAATTATTCGGATATGAACGCCATGCATTCAGTGGTGCAGACAAGCCGAAAGCCGGAAAACTGGAACAGGCCCAGGGCGGTACGGTCTTTCTCGATGAGGTGGGCGACATGCCCAAACCCGTCCAGGCCAAGCTGCTGAGAACCCTCAACGACAAGCAGATCGACCGGCTTGGCTCCAGAACCTATTCACCTGTTTCCCTGGATATCCGGATCATCTGCGCAACCAACAAAGATCTGCCCCGGCTGATCGCTGCCGGGGAATTCAGGATGGATCTTTTTTACCGGATTAATGTGGTAAACATTGTTGTTCCGCCGTTAAGAGAGCGGCGGGAGGATATTCCGCTTCTGGCGGATTTCTTTTTAAAAAGAATCACGGAGAAGAAAGGGGGAAAGACGAATCCCGTGATCACGGATCATGCCATGTCGCTGATGATGGCGCATTCGTGGCCCGGCAATATCCGTGAGCTGGAAAACATCATTGAACGGGCCCTGATTCTCAATCCAGGGCCGGTGATTGAACAGATGCCGTTTTCCCCGAAAATGAATTTTTCGGCCACTGCTCCCCGAACCATTGCCTCTCCTCCGGATACCGCGCTCAGCTTAAAAGAAGTCACCCGGCAATCCCTTGTCAGAATTGAGCGCGAATATCTGCAGGCCGTTCTTAAAAAATTTAACGGGTCCATTAAAGATACCGCCAAACAGGCCGGTGTGGATGTGCGCACCATCCACCGGAAAATGAAAAAACTGGGCCTGGATAAATGGGATTATAAGCATACGACATAACCCGGGTTGATCTTATCTGCCAACGAAAAAGTGCGGGTTAACATCCGGCGAAAAAGGACAACTATGTCCTTTTTCGCCGGAAGCCATCCGTTTTTTCTGTCCGATTTTTCAGGGCCGGGTCACAGGTCGATTGGATTCATTTCTGTCCGGCCTGTTCTTTTATTTTTACTTTAAAAAACAAGGTAATTCCATATCGGTCTCCTGACCGCCTGTCTGGCTCATCCCATATCCTCCTGCAGGCTGGTAATAACGGAGTTCCTTTTTAAAATCAGTCTGATTCAATATCGTCGGCATACTAAGTGCAATATATCATCCATAAGCAATGAAATGATGGGAAATCAATCATTCCGTTTCATATCTAGTAAAAATACAACCGATGGTTTCCGGTCGTTTAACAAACCAAAAAAGAGATCTCAGTTGAAAAGGGGAAGATTATGACGCCGAAAGAACGGGTAATGAAAGTCTTTAATCGTGAAAAGCCGGATGTTATGCCGTGCTTTTGTGCAAACAGTACACCCACCTATGAGCAGATGGAAAAAACAGGGGCATATTGGCCTGAAGCCCACGAAAATGCCGAGCTCATGGCGGCGCTGGCAATAGCCGCACATACGGAGCTGGGGTTTGATGCCGTTCGTGTCCCGTTCTGCCAGACCTTTGAAGCAGAGGCCCTGGGCTGCACCATCAAATGGGGGGGCAAAGAGAATATCCCCGGCATTGACCATCCGGTTCAGTATACCCTGGACGACATTCCGGTATTACCGGACAACTATCTGGAGACAGGCCGCATCCCTCAGCTGATTGAATCCGTCCGGATCATGAAACGGCAGGTGGGGGATGAGGTGGCGATCCTGGGCGGTATTGTCGGGCCTTTTACCATTGCCGGTGCCATGTTGGATTCCGTGCCGATTTTAAAGGCCACGTTCAAAAGCCCGGATAAAATACACCCCTTCCTTGAGGTGGGCGAACAGGCAGGAACCCTGCTCGGCAAAGCCCTGATAGATGCCGGTGCCGATATCATCGTCGTTGAAGACATGACCTGTTCACCGGATCTGATTGCGCCGAAAACATACGGAGAAATGGAAGTTGAGTACCAGACCCGACAGGTGGACGCCCTTGACGCACCGGTGATCATTCATATCTGCGGTAACGTGGACAGCATCATTCCTTTTATTCATGAAACCGGATGCGCCGGCATCAGTATCGAACCCAAGTCGGATGTCCGGCGGGCCCGGCAGATTGTGGGGGATGAAACCGTCCTTATCGGCGGGGTGGACACGGCCACGACCCTGTTTCTAAAAGGACCTGAAGAGATTGAAGAGAGTGCAAGAGAGCAGATTGAGCTGGGACTTGATATCCTGGCACCGGGGTGTGCCATTGCACCGGGGACATCCACTGAAAATATTCTGGCCATGCTGGCGGTTGCCAGGGAAATTAAATATTAGGTGCCGTGGCCCAAGCATGGGGGGCAATTTTGCAGGCCTGGCAGGATGACGGGATGGGTGTACTTAATTTTTGATGCCCGGGACCTTTCAGGGGGGGAGGTTCGGGTATGATTAGCAATACAAATAGATTGATTTCCAATTGAAAGGAGAATCCATGAAGTATCTATCAGACACATCAAATGTTTTTACCCGGTACGACCTCAATATCGAGGTGGCCGGCCAATCCGCCAGAAAAATTTCAGAAGACGATATTTTTCAGGAAGTTGCCGATTTTGTGCTGCAGGGAGATGAAGAGGGTGCTGAAAAGGCAGTAAAATCCGCATTAAAGACAAAAGATCCGGTTGACATTATCAACCAGGGACTGATCGCCGGCATGAACGAGGTATCCCGCTTATGGGAGGAAGGGGTCTATTTTCTTCCCCAGGTGATTCTCTCTTCCGATGCCATGAGCCTGGGAATTGCCCTGTGCGAAAAGAAAATGGGCAAGTCCATGGATAAAAAAGGCAAGGTGGTCACCCATACGGCAGAAGGGGATATCCATGATATCGGTCAGGTGATTGTGAATGCCCTGCTCAATGCCAGCGGTTATGAGGTGATTGACCTGGGTGCGGATGTGCCAACGGACAAGGTAGTGGAAGCCTGCAAGATCCACGATCCGATCATGGTGACCGGCACGGCGCTCATGACCACGACCATGACGGCGTTTCCGAAAATTGCGGCAAAACTCCGGCGGCTGGATATGAATATTCCCTTTGTGTGCGGCGGGGGTGCGGTGAGTGAGGAGTATGTAACCGGTTTTGATATGGGGATCTGGGGAAAAGAGGCCAATCAGGCCCCGGAAATGGCGGAGGATTCATTAAACGGGGATGACTGGCAGACCATGCGGTCCAAATGGAACGGCTAACCGGTTTAATACAAAAAACATATAAAAAATATGAGGAGGGAAATATGAAGTTGACGGGCTCAATGGCATATAAGAGTGCCGAAGATATGATGTTCGGAACCGCACTGCATCCGGTGAAAACAAAAAGAGGGCTTACGATCGGCGGGGGGTACGTTATCCCTGAAATCGTTCCCCATCCCAGACCCGGCAGTGAAAAAACACTGAAAACACTTTCAAGGGAGTATGAACGGGCCAACGGGGATGCGCTGGAGCGGTGCGTGGTTGTCGGTCATCCCACATTGATCATTGAAAATGAGCATATTTTTCAGATGACCAATAACCCTTCCTGGGGGGGGGAGATCGCCGCCCAGACCGCCAGGCAGATGGACAAATACCTGGAGAAATACGATCTCAAGGCAGCGTACCGCTCAACCATTGCCGACCTGCGGAAACCGGACATGGTCAACATGAGAGACTCGGACTATACGCGCCAAATGCTGGAATCCTTTAATGAGTGTGCCAAGACGGCAGATATCCTTTCCATTGAAACCATGGGGGGCAAAGAGATCTTTGACCATGCACTGATCCGGAATGATATTGCCGGCCTGCTTTTCGGACAGGCCGTGCTGGGCGGCCTGGATATGGAGTGGATATGGACACAGATCGTGGATATTGCGGAGAAACACGGGTGTGTTCCCGGCGGAGACACCAACTGTGCCGAAGCCAATACCGCCATGTTTATGGCCGGCGGCTTTCTTTCCAAGGATGTGCCCCATAGTCTGGCTGCCCTCTCCCGGGCGATCTGTGTCAGCCGGACCTTGACAGCCTATGAATGCGGTGCAAAAGGGCCGACCAAGGACTGTGCCTATGAAGATCCGATCATCAAAGCCGTCACCGGGGTTCCCATCTCCACGGAAGGAAAAACCAGTGCCTGCGCCCATGCGGATCTGCAGGGGAACGTCATCGCCGCCGTCTGTGACGTCTGGTCAAACGAGGCGGTTGAGTATCATGATATGTTCGGCGGAACTTCCTCTGCGGTTTTTGCCGAAATCCTGGGCTATGACGCATCTGCCATGAACGCAGCCGTTGATCTGGGATATGAAAAAGAGTACCAGGCCTGCCTGGTTAATTCCGACCGGTATCGGGGCCTCCAAGGGTTTATTCTCTGCCCGGATAATGCATGGGAAATCGGCAAGGCGGTTGTGGACAACAATGAAAGCCGGTATGTCCGTGCCAAGGCAGCCGCACTCAAGTGCGGGGAACTCCTGCAGGGAGATGACCAGCTCAAATTGACCGCATTTGAAAATGAGTCTCTGAACGCATACCTGAAAGATCTGGACGAATTGCCGGACGATGAGGGGACGTTTATTGATATGTGCATGGCAAAATACAAAAATGTAAAAGGGTTTAATCCGGTCAGCTATGGGTTGTAAACAGAATGGGAGAAAAGAGACCGGAGAGCTTAAGGGGGCGGAAAAGCTATGATTGTAAATATTGTTTACGGATTTTTGGGTGCGGGTAAAACCACATTTATCCGCAGGCTTCTGGCGGATCCGCCCAAACATGAAAAGCTGGTGGTTCTGGTCAATGAATTCGGCGATGTGGGACTGGACGGTATTGTTTTAGACGATGAAAACAATAAAGCTGCAGATGTGGTTGAGGTCTCTGCCGGATGTATCTGCTGTACAATGGCCGCGGATTTCAGGCGGCAGATTATTGAACTGACCCGGCAATTTTCGCCGGACCGTCTGGTCATTGAACCCACCGGCGTGGCCACCATTTCACAACTGACCGCCATTCTTGAGAGAAGAGATCTGACCCCGCTTTATACCGCCATCCAATTGACATTGATCCTGGATGCCACGGAGTTCCTCTCTTTTGTTAAAAAAAACCGTCATTTTATGGAAAACCAGATCCGGGCGGCCAAGATTATTATTCTCAATAAAGTTGACGGCGTATCTGCCGCCCGGGTGAAACTCCTTACAGAATCGGTCAAAGAGATCAATCCGGATGCACAGGTTATCCCTTCCCGGTTCTGTGAACTGGAAACACCGCTTTTAACCCGGATTTTGAACAACCGGTCAGCAGACCCGGCAGCGTTGGACTCGAATCCGGAAAAAGAGAAAAAAGAGACACCGGAAAACGGTCCCGGCACAGACATGGCAGCCCTGTACCAAACCTTTGGAAAAGAGTACAGGGACGACAGGTTTAACCAGGACCGGCTCCTCTCCTTTTTTAAAATGCTTCAAACCGGAAAATGGGGTGATATGGTCCGGGCCAAGGGTAATTTCAATACCGGACAGGGGTGGGTGAGGATTGAACTGGCTTCGGGAAAAGTGAATCATGAAGCAGGGCAGGTCAGTCCGGACAATCAGAGCCGGGTTGCAATCATCGGCCAATTCATGAATTTCCCTGAAATCGGATCTGCACTTGAAAAATGTATAACAATGCAAAGCGAGGACGGGATTGCTGCCGGTTGATGACATTCTATCCGGTTTGAACCGGTTAAAAGGGGTTGTAAAAACCGCTGTTCTGGATGATGCCGTTTGCCACAGGTTATACCATATTGAACTGGCGGCGGAAAAAAAGGCATTCATGGGTATGGGCCGGGTCTTCAACAGCGGCATCCGTGAGGTGCTGGCATCCCCCCTGGTGATCGCCTGTTTTACAAACCCGGAGTATCACTGGGGGTGCCACAGTCACATGGTGCTTAAAAAAGAGGATGAGATAGTGGGGGAAGAAGTTCACGACCCCCACAGGATCCGGTTATTGAAGCAGCGGGCTGATGTCTGGTTTCTTCATCGAAATTTTGTGATCTACAAAGGCCGGGTGGATTTTCCAAGGGATGTCGTTGAAAAACGCTGCTTTTTTGAATACCCGGCCGTTCGCCCGGACAGCGACGGCAGGATGCCGGATACGGTTGATTATCTGGTTTCCTACCCCACCGTCCCCGGAGACCTGTTTTTAAAAGAGACCCTGTATGACAAAAGAGATGACCATGGCCTGGGAACAGCCCTGTACGGGGTTCGGCCCGTCGAATAGATACCGCGAGGAAGCCGGCTTAAAAATAAACCCGGAAAGATCGGGATCCGGAAAGATCGGGATAAGACGGAGTGTGACAGATGCAATCGTATTTTGTGGCCATTGATATCGGAACCAGCGGGCTGCGTTGCCAGTCTGTTGACGGTCAATCCGGAGAACGGATTTCAACGGTGGTGACCAGCCGTCATCCGCTGCCCGGTGCCAACGTGATTGACCATCTGCACTTTGCTCTGGAAATGGGGAACGACCGGACCCACTGCCTGCTGATCGAGGCGGTGAACCGGATCATGGCTTCCCTTCAGGTTCCCATGGAAAAAATTATCCGGTTGGCGGTGTGCGGCAACCCCATTCAGCTCTCCCTGTTCCAGGGAATCGAAATCAGGGATCTGGCCTATGCCGGGAAGCGGAAAGTTGAGGCACTTGAGATCGAGATACCGGATCGAAATGCCGTTGTTCTGACGGCAAAGGATATCCCCGGACTCATGCTGGCTGATTCATGTGAGGTGTTGATTCCGCCGGCCGTGCGCCACGAGATCGGTGCCGACGCCCTGGCCATGATGATACAAACCGGTATGCTGAATAAAGATGAAACCGCGATGGTGACCGACTATGGAACAAATGCGGAGATGGCGCTTTTTCACGACGGCCGGGTCATTACCGGTTCCACAGCCGCCGGACCGGCCCTGGAAGGGCAGCAGATCACCTGCGGCATGCTGGCCGTTCCCGGTGCCATCTCTGATCTGAAAAAAGAAGACGGGTATCACCGGGTCATTGTCCTGGATGGCGAGATGCTGGCCGGCCCAGGCCCCCTTGTGGATCTGTCCCGGGGGCGCACCCTGGCGCCGGGAGACCTGGCACCCACCGGCATTACCGGTACGGGAACCGTGGCCATTATGGACGAAGCCATGAAACTGAAGCTGATTTCGATTCCGGATATACTCACCATTGACGGTGAATTGCATTTTGATGATATCTTCTTTAATGAGGCAGACCTGCTTGAAGCCGGCAAAGCTGTCGGTTCTGTCCGCGCAGGCCATCTCACCCTCTGCCGTGAGGCCGGAATCCGGCTTGAAGACGTGCAAACCGCTTATATGTCCGGTGCATCCGGCACCTATGTGGATGCCGTTAAAGCACTGAATATCGGGATGATTCCTCCCCGTGTGGAGACCGTATACCAGGTGGGGAACACCTCCCTGGCCATGGCCGTCGATCTGGTCAGGGATCTGAAAAACCTGGATCTCATGAGCGATCTGGCCAAAAGGCTGAGAAAGACCCACTGCATGTTTGCCTCTTCAAAGACCTTTGAACAGATCTATATTCTGGAACTGGCCTATTGGACCGAAGGCATGCCGATGGCCCAGTATCGTGATTTTTTAAAACGATACGGTCTTCCGGATTTAATCCCTGTAAAAGGTCGACCTGAAGTGATCAAAACAGTGGAACGGGATATTGCGGACCTAGGCCGAAAGGGCCTGACCCTTATCACGGATATCGGTAAAACAGCGGATGTCCGGGTCAAGGGGTGTACCGGGTGCGGCAGCTGTATCGAAGAATGCCCGGAAAATGCCCTGTTTATGCCTGATGAAAGTGATGCGAACCGGATCAGTTTGAGCCAGTCCCTTTGCAATGGGGTCTCCTGCCGCCGATGCGAAAGAATCTGCCCGGAACAGGTGTTTGAACTGAGGGATTTTTTTCAATGAAAAATCCTTAAAAAATAAGGTCTTTCCGGATCTAACCGCCGGCCATGGCGTTATCCTTGGCAAGGATCTTTTCCATGACGATCTGGGCGTCAAGCACGGCTGTATAGATCAGGTTTGAATGTTTTTTCTCCTTGATGACACCGTCCGGTCCGATCTCCATGTATGAAGGGCTGATGGCACCTCCAATGGCAAAGATGCCCTGCATGCTCGTCTCCAGGTGATCCGAAAGCATCAGAAGGCGTTCCCCTTCCTTGGCGATTTTACAGATGGGGCCGGTGCAGGTGATCTGCTGCAGGTTCAGGGCGTCAAAAATAGCCGAAGGCCCATGGGTACCGATACAGGCAATGACATTTTTCATGGGAAAACTCATTCCCTGGTACATGTACATGTCATTGCCGGTGCCGGCTGAATGGGTCTGGTGAATATAGAGCCGGTCAATGCCGTCCGCATCCACTTCACCGATTTTCGGAATCGCCTTTTGAAGGATTTTAATATGTCCGCCCAAAAGCACTTCCTCTCCCAGATCCCGTGCCGTGTCCTTGTTGATCTCAAAGGTTTCCTTGATGTGGGCCCAATAGACGGATGTACCGTCATCCCGGGCTTCCCGCTTGATTTTCGAAAGGGATGAGACCACATCGGCGGCTGCATTGCCGCCGCCGATGACCAGCACATTGATACCGATATAGTCTTCCCCGTTTTCAATATTTCTTGCCACGGTTTTTGCCTCGCCATAGATCCCCAGGTCGTTGGGGATGTTTGAACCAAAGGCAAGGATGATGTTTTGGGCCACATAGGAGCCTTTATCGGTTTTGACGATATAGTTGGGAAAGTCACCGTCAATGGAGAGAAACTCTTCATTGTGCCGAATATTAAGACCGAAATCCTTGACCAGGGTATCTGCCTGTTCCACATACGCTTCAACCGGTACGTTTTCGTCCGGGGGCTTGACCTCCATCACCGGGAAGGGGTCTGGATAGCTTTTGGGTTTGGTGGGATAGACCTTTTTACCCTTGGGATAGGTATCTATGATGCCCTGCATGGTCTGTCCGCCTTTTTCCAGGATCAGAAATGATCGGGAATGTTGTTTTGCCAGAAGTGCGGCAGCCAGTCCTCCGGGGCCTGAGCCGACAATAATTACATCCAGTGCGGCAGACATGAGCGCTCCTTTGTTAAAGATTTAAAGGGTTGATTTTCAAAAAGGTATCACAGGTAATCGGAGATTGTCCATTTTAAATTTTTCTGTAATCCGGGGCAGATAGCCGGGCCCAAATCCACCATCAAATTTTTGTTTAGCATGTGGGCCGTGGGTTTCACCCCTTCCCCGGCCTTCAGTAAGGTGCCGGATGTAAGGCAACAAGGCGTGACGACTGAGAGCGTATCAGCCATAATCCCCAGGGAGGAACGACCGCAGGCAACGCAGCAGG
>JANQML010000130.1 GCA_028280105.1 Desulfobacula sp.
TCAGGACGATATCGATTTCCGGGGGCGGCGTTCCGGTCATAAAATTCAATGCTTCTGCGCCGTCGCCCGCGGTTGAAACCTGATAGCCTTCTTCTTGCAAAATTTTTGAAACACTGGTACGAATAAAAGGAGAATCATCCACCACCAGGACCGAAGGTGCGTCTTTGGTATTCAATCTATCAGCCTTTTTAATAAAGTAATTAGAAAACCGGCTATTTGAGAAGAATCCTTTGCTTTAATATCAAACCATACCAGATAAGAGGGAAACGGTCAATGGAGACGGAATCGTTGCATAGAAAGGATTCCCGCCATGAATAAAAGCGGGGAAGGGATATAATATCCGCAGATGGTTACCCCTGCGTTATCTGGTTTAATTATTTCAAAAAATACCATGATTTATCATGTCGGTTTAGGCTTGACTTTAAACCTGTGATTTTTGATATAAGGTAGGTAATTCTTTTAACTGACTAAACGAGGTGAGTAATGAAAATTCTCAAAATAGATCATCTTGGTATCGCAGTATCAAGTATTGACGAAAAAAAGGATTTTTGGACAGATGTGCTTGGGCTGGAACTCCAGGGTACGGAAACGGTTGAGGCTCAGAAGGTTACCACCGCTTTTTTACCTGTGGGCGAAAGTGAGGTCGAACTGCTGGAATCCACATCCGATGACGGCCCTGTTGCGAAATATATCGAAAAAAGAGGAGAAGGGGTCCAGCATGTGGCGTTTCGGGTTGAAAATATAGAAGAGGCATTGGAGGAACTCAAGGCAAAAGGGATCCCGCTGATCGACCAGGAACCCCGGATTGGGGCCGGCGGTGCAAAAATCGCATTTCTCCACCCCAAAGCCACTTCCGGTGTCCTTGTCGAATTGTGTGAACGATCGTCGTAAATATTTTCCAGGTAACAATTTGTTACTTTAATAAATGAAGTGAACCATGTCTATGTCGTGTGCTTCTAATTCAAACAACCGGAGGAAATTATGTCGGAAATGCCGGATCTGAATGACTGGAAAGAGTTGGCAAAAAAGCAACTGCGGGGAAAACCCCTTGATGGCCTGATCCGTAAGACGCCTGAAGGGATTGATATTAAGCCCCTGTATACGGCCGGGGATCTGGAAAAGGTCGAGTTCATAAACAATCTGCCCGGATTCGAGCCCTATGTCCGGGGCCCCATGGCCACCATGTATGCCGGCCGCCCCTGGACCATTCGCCAATATGCCGGGTTTTCAACTGCAAAAGAGTCCAATGAATTTTACCGTAAAAATCTTGCAGCCGGACAAAAGGGCCTGTCCGTCGCCTTTGATCTGGCCACCCACCGGGGATATGATTCCGATCATGCCAGGGTTTCGGGAGATGTGGGAAAAGCGGGGGTGGCAATTGATTCGGTGGAAGATATGAAAATATTGTTTGACCGGATTCCCCTGGATAAGATGTCGGTATCCATGACCATGAACGGGGCGGTTCTTCCCATCCTGGCAGGATATATTGTCGCCGCCGAAGAGCAGGGGGTTGCCCATGATCAGCTCATGGGAACCATTCAAAATGATATTTTAAAAGAATATTTGACACGGAATACCTATATCTACCCGCCCGAACCGTCCATGCGGATTATCTCGGATATCATCTCTTTTTGTTCCGATCACATGCCCAAGTTCAATACCATCAGCATCAGCGGCTACCACATTATGGAGGCCGGTGCCGACTCCGTACTCCAGACGGCCTTTACCCTGGCCGACGGATTGGAATATGTGAAAGCCGCCCTTGCAACGGGATTGGATATTGATCATTTCGCACCCAGGCTGTCGTTCTTCTTTGGAATCGGGATGAACTTTTTCATGGATATCGCCATGCTCAGAGCCGCCCGTTTCTTATGGGCGGAATTGATGGATCAGTTCGACCCCAAAAATCCCAAATCCAAAATGCTGAGAACCCACTGCCAGACATCGGGCTGGAGCCTCACCCGGCAGGATCCGTACAATAATATTGTCCGGACCACACTGGAAGGGTTGTCGGCGGTTCTGGGCGGTACCCAGAGCCTGCATACCAATTCGTTTGACGAAGCGGTGGGGTTGCCCACGGAATTATCTGCACGGATCTCCAGGAATACCCAGATCCTGATACAGGAAGAAAGCCATATCTGCGACGTGGTGGATCCGCTTGGCGGGTCCTACTATGTGGAAGCCTTGACCCAGGGGATTATCGACGAGGTCAGGAAAATTCTCAAGGAGATCGACGATCTGGGAGGGATGGCAAAAGCCATTGAATCCGGGATGCCGAAACTGAGGATTGAAGAGGTGGCAGCCCGCAGGCAGGCAAGGATCGATCAGGGGGATGATGTCATTGTCGGGGTGAATAAATATCAGATCGATGAAGACGAAGAGATCCCGGTCCGCGAAGTCACGGAGGCGGTAAGGGATGAACAGATACAACGGTTGACCGAGTTAAGGGACAACCGGGACAGCGGTGCGGTTAAAAAGGCCCTTGAGGATATTACTGCGGCCTGTAAATCCGGGGAAAATCTTCTGGCGGCGTGTCTGCCGGCTGTCCGGGCAAGGGCGACCGTGGGGGAAATATCCGATGCCATGGAGAAAGTGTTCACCCGGTTTGTCGCCACCACCAGAGCCGTATCAGGCGTATATGCAGATGAAAGTTCGGATAAAGATATGATTGACAGATTACGAAAACGGACCGCTGATTTTGAGGAGAAGACCGGGCGGCGCCCCAGAATACTATTGTCAAAAATGGGGCAGGATGGTCACGACAGAGGGGTAAAAGTGATAGCAACCGCCTATGCCGACTTTGGGTTTGACGTGGATTTGGGACCCATGTTCCAGACCCCGGAGGAAGCCGCAAAAATGGCCGTGGAAAACGACGTACATATTGTGGGTGTCTCCAGCCTTGCCGCCGGCCATAATACCCTGGTTCCCCAGGTCATTGAGGAGTTGAAAAAACTGGGTGCATCTGATATTAAAGTGGTTGTCGGAGGGATCATACCTTCTCAGGACTACGGCTTCTTGAAAGAGGCGGGGGCATCAGATATTTTCGGTCCCGGAACCATGGTGACCGATTCTGCAGACAGAACCCTTAAAATAATCGGTGCGTAACAATGACTGATATAGACCCGGATGCCTATATCCAGGGGATATTAGCCGGTAATCGACGTATGATTGCAAAGACGATTACCATGATTGAAAGCCGCCTTGTTTCACATCAACAGGCGGCGTTCAATATCGTGGAACAATTGCTTCCGAAAACCGGAAACAGTATCCGGTTGGGCATTACAGGCATCCCAGGCGTAGGTAAAAGCACGTTTATTGAAAATATAGGTGTCTTTTTGGCAAATAAAGGGCATAATGTGGCTGTTTTGGCTGTCGATCCGTCAAGTCAGCGCAGCGGCGGCTCGATTCTGGGAGATAAAACCCGGATGGAAAAACTCAGTGTTCACAAGAATGCGTTTATCCGCCCATCCCCCACAGGAGAGACCCTTGGCGGGGTGGCGGCAAAAACCCGTGAAATCATGTTGGTCTGTGAAGCGGCGGGCTTTGACGTTATTCTGGTGGAAACCGTAGGGGTCGGTCAGTCCGAGACAGAGGTGGCCTCCATGGTTGATTTTTTCCTGGTCCTGATGATTGCCGGTGCCGGAGACGAATTGCAGGGGATCAAAAAAGGGGTGCTGGAGCTGGCGGACGGGATCGCCATCAATAAGGCGGATGCGAATAATGTAACGGCAGTGGAAAAGGCCAAAAAAGACCTTGAATATGCCATGCAGCTGATTCGCCCGGAATCACCCAACTGGTCGACGCCCGTCATGACCTGTTCCTCGGTTACCAAAGGGGGGACCCGGGGGGTCTGGGAGACCGTGATGGCACATCGTGAGACGAGTATGCAGTCCGGTGAGTTCAAACAGAGACGAAGGCAGCAATCCATTAAATGGATGTGGGCACTGGTCGACGACGGACTTAAAAAATTTTTTAGGGAGAACGAGGCCATTGGAAATCAGATTCCACTGGTTTCAAAGCAGGTGGCGGACGGAAAACTCTCCCCGTCTGTTGCTGCCAAACAACTATTATCGCATTTATAACAAATGTAAGGGATTGGGTGTTATATGAAAATACATGAATACCAGGCCAAACAACTGTTTCGGGAATACCGTATCCCTGTGCCGGAAGGGACTGTTGCCTTTAGTGTCGAACAGGCTGAAACGGCGGCCCGGGATCTTGGCCGATTCCCGGTGGTGGTAAAATCTCAAATCCACGCCGGCGGCCGCGGCAAAGGGGGTGGGGTGAAACTGGCAGCCGACATGAATGAGGTCAGTACGATCTCGGATCAGATGCTGGGAATGACGCTGGTTACCCATCAGACCGGTCCTGAAGGCCGTAAGGTCAACCGCTTGCTCATCGAAGCCGGGCAGGATATCGCAAAGGAATTCTATCTGAGCCTGCTGGTGGACCGGGCCACCGCATCCATCATGATCATGGCCAGCCGGGACGGGGGCATGGACATCGAAACCGTGGCGGCCGACACACCGGAGCGGATCATCCGGATCAACGTGGAGCTGGGAACCGGTATCCAGGCCTATCACATCCGGCAGGCCGGATTCGGTCTCGGCCTTTCCGGGGCGGCCTTAAAATCCTTTTCCGGGCTTCTTTCCAATCTATACCGGTTCTTTGTGGCAAATGACTGTTCACTGGTTGAGATCAACCCCCTGATTCTCACCTCTGATGACCAGGTCCTGGCCCTGGATGCAAAAGTTGATTTTGATTCAAATGCACTCTACCGGCATAAAGATATCCTTGACCTGAGAGATCTGGATGAGGAAGATCCGCTGGAGGTGGATGCATCCGGGTATAACCTGAACTACATCAACCTGGACGGCAATGTGGGGAATATCGTCAACGGGGCCGGACTGGCCATGGCAACCATGGATATTATCAAAAATGCCGGTGCCTCTCCTGCCAACTTTATGGATGTGGGGGGCGGTGCCAGTGCCGAACAGGTGGAAAATGCCTTAAGGATCATCCTGGCCGATGAAAAGGTCAAGGCGGTATTGATAAACATATTCGGTGGGATTTTGAGATGTGATATTTTTGCCGAGGGGGTGGTGGCAGCAGCCAAAAAGATCGGAATAATCGTTCCGGTTGTGGTCCGCATGGAAGGCACAAATGTCGAGGAGGGGAAGAAAATCCTGGCCGATGCCGATTTGAATTTAACCAGTGCCGGCAACCTGCTGGATGCCGCTGAAAAAATCGCCGCTGCCGTCGGGTAAAAGGAGCATTGCCATGAGTATATATATCAATGGGAAGACACGAGTGCTGGTCCAGGGAATTACCGGTTCTGAAGGCAGCTTTCATGCCAGGCAGT
>JANQML010000149.1 GCA_028280105.1 Desulfobacula sp.
AGGATGGCGGCGCAGACCCCGGCGCCGTTCAGCATATAACGCGGCAGCGGGGAGTTGGTAATGGCCTGGGTATAGTTCTCTACCGCATGCCACTGCTCCGGCAGAAAGGAGAAGGAGGCCCGGAAAATCTCTCCCGGCGGTTTGAGGGAGAGGCTGAACATCCAGACAAATGGCATGAGAATCAGTGCGCCGGTGATGAGCAGGGCTGTATGGCGCCAGATACTGGCGGGTATGGAAAAACGGTAAGTTTTCATTGGTAATGGACCTTTTTATCCATGACGCGGGCCTGGATCAGGGTCAGCGTCAAAACGATTATAAGAAAAACAACGGCAATGGAGGCCCCGTATCCGGTGCGCAGATATTCAAAGCTCTCGCGGTACAGGGTAAACAACAGCAGCTCCGAGGCGTGCCCCGGCCCTCCCTGGGTAAGGATCTGCACGGTGTCAAAGGTGTCAAAGGCCTTTAAAGCCACAACGATAAAGACAAACATGAAGACAGGGCCGAGCATGGGCAGTGTCACGGTTCTGAGCCGGTCGATCCAGAGGTCGGCGCCGTCGATGTCGGCGGCGTCATAGATATCCCTGGGAATATTTTTCAATCCGGCCAGGAACAATACCATGGAAAAGCCCAGGTTCTGCCAGATGCCGATCACGGCCAGCACCCCCAGGACGGTGTTCTCGTCCCGCAGCCAGTTGGCTGTGGGCAGGCCCATACCGGCCAGGGCCTGGTTGACCAGGCCGATGGTGGGATGGAGCAGGGCCTCCCAGGCAATGGCCATGGCAGTGAGTGTGGCCATGTAGGGCAGAAAGTGGATGGCCCGGTAGAATTTGCGGAAGGACTTGCCGCTTTCGATGAGAAGCGCGATCCCCAGCCCCAGGATGACGGTGCCTGGTACCACAATTCCCACATAGATGAGGGTGTTGACCAGTGAGGCCCTGAATCCCTCATCTTCGAATACTTCCCGGAAATTGGCAGACCCGACAAAGGAGAGGGTTTTGGCCCCGAACTGCCAGTCAGTCAGGGCAATGGTAATAACGGCGATA
The DNA here is from genome assembly GCA_028280105.1 of Desulfobacula sp. Classification (GTDB taxonomy): domain Bacteria; phylum Desulfobacterota; class Desulfobacteria; order Desulfobacterales; family Desulfobacteraceae; genus Desulfobacula. The sequence continues at coordinate 1,044 of JANQML010000149.1, forward strand.
ACCGGCAGGAAAAAGAGGAAGATCAGCAAAAAGAGGGCCGGGCCGGCCAGGGACCAGGCGGCAACGGCCTCGGCAATCCGATGTCGGCGCAGCGCCTTTTGTACCTGTTGGCCTGTGGCCTTTTCACCGGTCTGACGGGTTGGCATGACAGTCATGGTGCTCATTATGCAGTCTCCCAGATCGGTCGGATTTGCTTGTTTTTTCTGCGCAGACGCGCGCCGTTGGCGTCAAACAGCAGGACCCGTTCCGGCCTGACCCCCAGGCGAAGGGTCTGGCCCGAGTCAATTTGCGGGGCCCGTTCGGCCAGCAGGCGGGCGATAAACGGGGTACCGGTGCCGGGGAGATCGAGGTGGACGTAAAGGTCGGACCCCATATGCTCCACCAGGCGGACCGTACCGCTCAGGGCATTGATGCCGTCCTTATCCACCAGATGCAGGGCCTCCGGGCGGATGGCCAGGGTCAGGGCATCCCCCGGCGCTGCATCCGCCCCCACGGCAAGGGTCGTACCTGCAGTATCCACCAGGCCGTTTTCCCGCACCGTTGCCTCCAGTATGTTAATCTTTGGGGAACCGATGAACTCTGCCACGTGCCGGTTTTCAGGATCGGCGTAAATGGTCCGGGGCGGTGCCACCTGCATGAGGCTGCCGTCCAGCATCACGGCCACCCGGTCGGACATGGTCATGGCCTCTGACTGGTCATGGGTGACGTAGATAAAGGTCACATCCAGACGCTTGTGCAGCTCCTTGATCTCGGCACGCATCTGGACCCGGAGCTTGGCATCCAGGTTGGACAGGGGTTCATCCATCAGGAAGATGGCAGGCTGGCGCACCATGGCCCGGCCCACCGCCACCCGCTGGCGCTGGCCCCCGGAGAGCTGCACAGGTTTGCGGTCAAGCAGGTGGTCGATCCCAAGAATTTTGGCGGTGCGGGCGACCTCCTTTTCAATTATTTCGCTGGCCTGGCCTGTACCCGGCAGAAACCGGCCCACCAGGGGCAGCCGCTGCCACACCGACAACTGCCGCATGCGCAGGGGCAACGCCATGTTGGATGCCACCGTCATATGGGGATAGAGTGCATAGGACTGGAACACCATGGCCACCCGCCGCCGTTTGGGCCGGATCCCGTCCACCACCCGCCCGCCAATGGAGACCGAGCCGCTGTCCTGGATGTCAAGACCTGCGATAATCCGCAACAGGGTTGACTTTCCACAGCCGGAAGGGCCCAGCAGGGTCAGAAATTCGCCGTCCCGGATATCCAGGTTGATGTCGCGCAGAACTGTTGTCGTTCCAAAAGACTTTTTAATGTTTTTGATTGAAATATCTGCCATCTGGCTCCTTTAATCTGTAAAAAAAATTTTTAGAGGTTAAAACTTCAATCTCGTCGTTAGGTTACGAGGTCATAAGATCAACTTTTATACGTACTGACAAACGAATAAAATTTAGGTTTGAGTTTAAATTTTCTCAACCGTGGCTTCTTTAAATCTTTAAGGGGGGTTGCAGGTTTTGCTAATATAGCGGAAACTAATTTCTAACTTTTTAGCAACATGCCGGTGGTGTCGTTTGGGCTTTTTGAACGCTTGAATTTTTACGGGCTGTTTTTGTACGTTAAAATAACCTCAACGATAAGGATAACAGGCTGTTGCTTTAACGAAGGGGAGATTGAAAATGTTATCCTGAATAATAGGCAAAGCTGTCGCTTTGAATTCACTCGGAAAAGTCAGGATAAAAATAAAAAGCCCCTGGATAAACACATCCAGAGGCTTTAATTTTTTGTAACTTTAGTATTTTTTACATCACGGTTACATTAGCTGCAGCAGGACCTTTTTGGCCTTGTTCAATGTCAAAGGTGACACGATCCCCTTCATTGAGGGATTTAAATCCGGTTGAATTGATACCTGAGTGATGCACAAAAACATCTTTTCCACCGTCTTCTTGTTCGATAAAACCAAAACCTTTTGTGTCGTTAAACCATTTTACGATTCCATTTGCCATGTCGGCACTCTCCTAAATAAAAAATAAATATAAATCGCTTCTAACTTTGGGGGCAATCACAGACTTTTTGAGATGTACACCTTGGGAAGGAAACTTAAGCACTTCAAATAGTGCAATGGGCACTTATCATACAGGAAAAAGTGACGATGTCAAGAACAATAAATTAAATAACTTGAAATCTCCGTGGGTTAGTGTATTATAAATTTTTTGTGAATGTAAAGACACATTCCCTGAGAGAATATTTTCTATCAGGTATCCCTCGCTGACCTCGTTGTCTGACAAACTTCGTACGTTACCGTTGAAGTTTTTACCGAAACTTAACCGTGAAAACAGTAGGACGATTTTGTTGGAAACGTTTTTAATGTCTTTTCCAATTTGGTGATCTTTTTATCACCGCTTACCTTTTTCACAATATACAAATTTATTGAAACATCCGCTGTCAGGTAAGTCCTGCGTCCGGATGATCATTTATCAATTATAGCAAATGACATATAGCAAATGACAAAAATATGTTCCGAAAAAAAGGGTCTTGATAATGTCAAGCTCTCTGAAAGAGCTGACAGTCTTGGCGTCATTTGCTGTTCAACCCGTAACACGGGAAACTGAATCGGAACGTTATTTTGACAACCACCATAGGAGTATTAATGCGTTTTACCCAGTTTGATTTTCACCCTGACATTCTTTCAGGTATTGGTGATGCAGGTTACATCAATCCTACGCCCATCCAACAACAGACGATCCCTCCTATTCTTAAGGACAAGGATGTGCTCGGACTGGCCCAGACCGGTACCGGGAAAACAGCAGCTTTCGTATTGCCAATTCTCCAGCGCATGGTCAACCGGTCTTCAGCCAAACCCAACGCTTTGCCAAAGGTATTGATTATGGCTCCCACACGGGAGCTGGCAGAGCAGATTCATGAAAATATTGAAATGATGGCAATCCATACCTCTATAAGAAGTTTGGCAATATACGGTGGGGTTGGGAAAAATCCCCAGAAAAGGACCCTTCGGAAAGGTGTGGACATAATCGTCGCCTGCCCGGGGCGATTACTGGACCTTATGAATGAAAAAGTCTTAACACTAAAAGATATTGAAGTTCTGGTTCTGGATGAGGCTGATCAGATGCTTGATATGGGCTTTCTGCCGGATATCAAACGAATCATCCGATATGTGTCAAAAAAGAGACAGACCTTGGTTTTTTCCGCCACGATGCCCAAAGAAATATTGCACCTGACACAGAACATTCTGAACCACCCGGTTAAAGTTCAAATTAATCATACTCTGCCACCCCCCCTCACTACCCATAGTCGTTTTAATATTGAAAAGAATAAAAGAACAGCCCTGCTAAAAAAGTTGTTCGCCGCAAACGGTATGACGAGTACCCTGGTCTTTACACGTACTAAACACAAAGCCAAAAGTCTTGCCATGCAATTGAAAAAATCGGGACTCAGTGCGGTATCCTTACAGGGAAATTTATCCCAGAACCAGCGGCGCAAGGCTATGAACGGCTTTCGCAAGGGCTCTTTTAAAATAATGGTTGCAACGGATATTGCAGCCAGGGGTATTGATGTGTCTGGGGTTTCCCACGTTATTAACTATGATCTGCCCGATACGGTTGAAACCTATATCCACAGAACCGGTAGAACAGGTAGAGCGACTCAGTCTGGCCAGGCCTATACCTTTGCCGCATCTGAAGACGGTAAAATGATCGCCATGATTGAAAAGGCTTTGGGCAAAAAAATGACAGACCAGTCTTTTCCCCCGGTTTAATCGGCTCGGTAAGGATCGCTGTCAAAAAAAGGAGGAAACATGGGAGTCAAAAATAAATACACTTTTGAAAAACGACAAAAGGAACTGGCCAAAAAAAAGAAAAAAGAAGAGAAAAAGCAGCGCAGACTGGAAAAGAAAAATTTTATTGAAGATGATCTGTCTACTGATTTGGACGAAACCGAATAGGAATTGCTTATGTCTGATATCCGGCTCCTTTTCCCGATAGCCTTATAAAACGAAAGGACGTGCGAATGAATATTTATGTTGGAAATTTTACGTTCCAGATGGCTGAAAATGATCTCAGGCAAATGTTCGAGGCCTTTGGTGCGGTAGAAACCGTTAAAATCATAAAAGACAGATTCAACGGTCGGTCAAAGGGATTCGGTTTTGTGGAAATGCCAAACAATTCGGAAGCAGACAGGGCCATCAAAGCCTTGAATGGTAACATGATCGGAAAAAAGCCCATAAAGGTCATTCCAGCCGATTCCGGAGCTAAAAAAAAGAAAAAGCGTTTTAGAAAAAGAAGGTACTGAACCTGAAACAGGAACCATAAGAGAGATTAACAAACACCGTAATTTTTTGGTTTTTTAAAGCTTTGCTTTTTTATTTGAGTAAAGGATTATGAATATGCCGAATCAGTCTGACCAGGAAAATGAATTTGAAGAATTTTTTTCAAACTATCCAGGAAAAGAGGAAAAGCGTCTATCCTGTATAAAAATGGGAGTTTAAAAACATATCAGGCTGAAATCAGGGGCCTTCTGCGGTGCCGCTTTTGATGTAGCAGGTGGTTCCCGCACGGATGCGCTGCAGAACCTGCCTGTATTTGCCGAGCCTTGCCACAAAGGTTTCCAGGCGGATGTTTAAGTCGCTTGACGATGCCGTTCCTGTAACTTCATCCAGGGCCCTTCCGGTCATGCTTTTGGGAATGGTCAGGCCAAGCAGGCTCAGGATGGTCGGTGCAAAGTCACAGATACCTGTGGGAGTCTTTGATATGGCACCTGCAGCCGGAAAGCAGGTGCCGGCAACGATACCCAAGGCTGCCAGTTCCCTGGGGTGTAGCCCGCCGTGGACACCCAGGCCGGCACCCCGGTCGTGCTCGTGATAGGTGCCGCCCACCAGGCCGTGAGGATCCACCCGGTCATCGGCACGGAAGGCAAAATAGACATCCGGGGCCCTGTGATGGTCGGCAAAGACCAGATGCCGGCCCAGGGTTCCGCTGATAATCCCCTTTGTTCCGTTTTTGGGCGCTGTGAACACCGGGCCGCACCACGGCTGCACGGTTACGGCCTCCACCAGCTTTTCTATCCTGTTAACGGTAGGGTCGGTGAGATACAATGCCCCGACCTGGCCCGGAACCACCACCACGTCGATGTCCGGCCCGGGCGCCGGCGCCGGTGAAAATCCGGCCGTTTGCAGATCGTCCATGACACAGACCCTTGTATGGCCGGTGATATGGCCGTGATCTGAAACGGCAATGAGCTGTACGCCCGCCTGCCGGCCTTCGGCTTCCCACCAGTCCATGACACGCCCGAATTGACCGTCGCAGTGGGCGATCATTAAACGGGTTTTGGGGGCGCAGGTGCCGTGGTAGTGGGAGCAGACATCGGGTTCGCCGTAGGAGAGCACGGTCACATCGGGTCTGAAATCCGGCCGGATGAACTCAAGAAAAGCCGAAGTGATCCACTCCTGGGCCGCATAGTTGGGTTCGTCCGGAGGCGTTTCCGGCGGCAGCGGACCCAGACAGGTTTCAACAGTTTCCAGGACCGTTTCCGGTGTGCAGGCCTGCCGGTAATGGCCGGAGAGGCGGATATGGTTGACATCTTCCGCCTTATGGTGAAAGAGCCGGGTGGTGCCGGAGGTGTTGGTGGCCAGCACGGCGAGGCTGCCACCGGACCGGGCCAGAAGCTCGCCCAGGGTCGGTGCGGACATCAACCGCCCGCCGCTTTCCCGGTCGAGACGGCGCAGAAGACCGGTGTCAGAGGTGTCGATATAGCGCGGCGGACAGGTCTTTCTGTCCACATACTTGTTGCCCACCATTCCGTGTTTGTCAGTGGTGGCCCCGGTGACAAGGCTGGGAAAGGATGACCGTGTCTCGCTGGGATAGACCGTACGGTGCTCTGAAAGGGTCACCCCCAGGTTCTGAAGTCGGCATAAATGGGGCGTCAGTTCCGGGGAAACGAGATCCGGACGCAGGCCGTCAAAGCTGACGATGAGAAAAGAGGGGTGGGATTCGGGCATCACTGTCATCCTTTACGTGCAGGACTAGCGCACAAATTGTTTTTCGTTTTCCTTTGTTTCGGCAAGGCCCTGGAGCCTGAATATCTCTTTTAACGGGGCAATCCGGCTGTCGATATTGTGAATCCCGCCGTCCCTGCGTATTTTGGCAAAAATCTCCTGCATGGCAGAGACTGCCGCGCGAATGGCATGATTGCCGTAGATGACGACTCCCACCTTGCCGCTCTCCTTCATCCGGGCTTCCGTCAGCTCCGGATAGTTGGTGGGGACGAGGACAATAGGCGTCTTGCTCTCCCATACATCAAGAAAGGAGAGGATTTCATCCGGCGTTTTGGCCTTGGAATGGACCAGGATCATATCTGCCCCGGCTTCAGCATAGGCGTGGGCACGTTTTAATGCCTCTTCAAGGCCCTGGCCGGCAATGAAGGCCTCTGTCCTGGCAATTATTGTAAACCGGGGGGTGCGCCTTGCTGCTGCGGCCGCTTCAATCTTTCCCTGGAAATGCGCGATGCTGACCAGGTCCTGCCGTCCGCCCTCCAGCAGGCTGGTATCCTTTGGGAATTTCTTATCTTCCATGACGATGGCAGCGGCTCCGGCCTGTTCGTAGGCACTCACCGCATGCATCACATTGACGGCGTTCCCGTAGCCGGTATCAATATCTGCGATGATCGGTACCTTGACCTGGGCGGCAATGGCCCGGGTGTTATCAAGATGCTGGGTCATGGATATCAGGCTGGCATCGGGAATGCCGTAGGTTGCGGAGAGTTCAAATCCGCTGGCCCAGATTCCGTTAAATCCGGCTTCTTCGGCCAGTTTGGCGGATAAGGGGTTGTGGGCCGCCATGGCCCGGAAAATTTTCTTGCTTTCAATTCGTTCTTTGATTTCATTTATCATGGGTATTTTATCCTTTATTTAGTTTCCGTAGAAAAACGGCTTCTTTTGACCAATTTCTGCGTTGGATAAAAATTTTAATCCGCGGAATATTCTATATATGCCTGTGGTTAAAATTTTTGTCCGCCTTGAACTTGAACAAAATTAATTGTTTTTCTACAGAAACGATTTAATTTAATTGTCTGCATGCCGCTTCAATCCGTTTCATGGCCTCCACAAGGTTGTCCATGGAGGTGGCACACGAGATGCGCAGGTGATTTTCGGCCAGGAAGGCCGACCCGGGAACCACGGCGACATTGGCCGACTCCATGAAATACATGGCCAGATCGATATCGTTTGATATGGTTTTGCCCTGGGGGGAGGTCCTTCCGATGAACCCTGAGCAGTTCAAAAAGGCGTAAAAAGCGCCCTGGGGCATCAGGCAGTCCATTCCGTCTATCTGGTTCACCTTTTCAACGATGAATTGTGTCCGTTGGTGAAAGTGCTCCACAAAACGGGGAATATAGTCCTGAGGTCCCTGGAGCGCCTCAATGGCAGCCACCTGGGAGATGGATGAGCCAGGGGAGGTGGTTTGGGACTGGACCAGGTTCATGGCCTTGATCAGAGGAGCCGGGCCGGCGCCGTAGCCGATACGCCAGCCTGTCATGCAATAGGCTTTTGAAAAACTGTTGACCACCAGGCAGCGGTCGGCCAGATCCGGGGCTGCCTTGGCCATGGTTGTGAAGATGACGCCCGGATAAACCAGTTTTTCATAGACATCGTCGGATAAGACAAAAACCCGGGGGTGGCGGCGCAGGACTTCGGCCAGGGCCTTGAACTGATCGTCCGGGTAGACAACGCCTGTGGGGTTGCATGGGGAATTGATGACGATCCACTTTGTCCGGGGTGTGATCCTGGCTTCGACCTCCCGGGGGTCGAGCATATATCCGTTTTCCCTGCGGGATTCCACAAGAACGGGAACCCCGCCGGCCAGGCTCACCATCTCCGGATAAGAGACCCAGCAGGGCGTCGGGATGATGACCTCGTCCCCCGGGTCAAGGGTGGCGACCATGGCATTGTAAAGCACCTGTTTTGCACCGGTTCCGATGGTAATCTGGTCCGGCTCATAACTGAGATGATTATCTTTAGACAATTTTTCAACCACCTGCTCGCGGAGCGGGAGCATGCCGGCGACGAGGGTATAGCGGGTGTGCCCTTCACGCATGGCCCGTGCCCCGGCTTCAATGATATTCTCCGGCGTATTAAAATCAGGTTCCCCCAAGCTTAAGGATATGATCTCCCGTCCCTGGCCCTTAAGTGCTGCGGCCATTTGGGAAATCGCTTTTGTCTGGGACGGTTTGATGTGTGCCAACTTCTGTGCGATGTGTGTCATGAGATCCAATCTGAGTAAAATAAAATTAATAAACTGCTAATCAAAATTTAACATAGCCGATCATAAGATGAAACAAGCTCCGAATAATCGGGAGCGTGCCAGGTTAAAGATTCTGTGTTATTTGCGTGAATAAACCATCTTTAACGGCAGTTGACAAACGATTAAAATCAAATTTATAGGTTGAGAATTTCTCAACTGATGCATGAATAATATGATTGCAGCAGGTTAATTTTTATGTCGAACAATTCCCCATTAAACGCAATCAACGTGTTTGAAGTATCCGCAAGACTGGGCAGCTTTCAAAAGGCAGCCAAGGAACTCTGTGTCACCCCCGGTGCCGTGAGCCACCAGATTAAGCAATTGGAAGATTTCATCGGAAAAAAGTTGTTTAAAAGAAAGTCAAGACGGGTCGAGTTGACCAAAATCGGAAGAATCTATTACGCCAAAGTCGGGGCATCCCTGGATGTGCTGCACCGGGCAACCCAGGAGGTGCAGTCGGCCAATGACAAGGAAATTATACGGATCGAAACACCGTTAACCTTTGCCATGCACTGGCTCACGCCCCGGATGATCGATTTTCAGATGCGGTACCCGGATGTTGAATTAAGGGTCTCCACCAGCTCCGATCCCATACGGGTTCACAGGGACATTGATCTCTATTTAAGGCGCGATCCCAATCAGTTTTCAGGATTGGCAGCCAATTCATTTCTCACGGAGTATTCCGTCATTGTCTGCAGCCCCAGGTACCTCGAACAAGTCCGGTCCTGGTCCAATGAAAAGATCTATTCTCTGCCCCTGATTTCAATGCGCTCGAGACAGGATATCTGGCCGGTATGGTTCAGGGAGGCGAAACTGAATATTAATTCCGTTGAAAACCAGATCGCCTTTGACAATACGATTCTGGCCATACAGGCGGCCATCCACGGGATAGGAATTGCACTGATTCCGGAGCTGTTCTTAAAACCGTTTTTTGAAAACGGCAGCCTGATCTCCATCCCGGATGCGTCTAAGATTAAAACCGGGACATATTATTATCTGAGATCACCATTTCACAGGAAGAAAAAAGCCTCTGCCTTTTTTAACTGGCTGAAAAAGTTAGAGTTAGAGGGTAAGAAGGGTCTTCCGGATGAAACCCGGCCCGACCTCTGCCTGACGGGTACGGCTTAACCCTCTTTTTTTTATATTTCCAGCAGGCCATCATCCCATCAAAAAACGGCTTTATGAAGCAAATGCAGCTGCACTCACCCGGTCAGGTCCTGCAGAATTGATCTGCCCGGCATTTAAAATCAATCCGGCCGTTTTCCATGCAAAAAATATCATTGGTGGTCCGGCTCAGGAAGTCAAATTCATGGGAGACTACCACGTATCCGATATCCAGCCCACTGAGCACCTCAACTATCCGGGCCACAGTCTGCTCATCCAACCCGGTGGTGGGTTCATCCAGCAGGAGCACCTCGGGTTCCATGACAAGGACCGTGGCCAGGGAGACCAGTTTTTTTTCGCCGCCGGACAATTTAAAGGTGATCCGGTCTTCAAATCCGTCCAGGTGCAGGGCCTTGAGCATGTTTCTGGACAACTCAACAGCTTCTTCGGGTGATTTCCCCATGTTCAGCAGGCCAAAGGCCACATCTTCAATGACAGTGGGGGAAAACAACTGGTCATCTGCGTTCTGAAATACAAACCCGAGACGTCTTCGGGCCTGCTTGAAATCCTTCTCGCTGTTCATGGACTGTCCGAACAGCCGGATGCTGCCGGCATCCGGTGTGACCAGTCCCATGAGCAGGTGCATGAATGTGGATTTGCCACTGCCGTTGGGGCCCACCAGACCCAGTCGTTCACCCCTGCCCAACTTAAAACTCAGGTGGTCCAGAACCATCTTGCTGTCCGGATAAGCAAAACAGATGTTATCAATGTCTATGAGGCAGTCGCCAGGTGTTGCATCAACGGATTCAACCATTCCAGATATCCCAGTAAAATTAAAAGTAAGCACAACACCACCGATCCGATACTGTCAAACCGCGAAAAAGAGAACCGGTGTATACAGTGGAATTTCCCCTCAAATCCTCGGCAGAGCATAGACTGGTATACCCGGTCCGCCCTTGCCGAGGCCCGGACCAGCAGCATGCCGAACAGGTAGGCATAGGTCCGGTAGGTATGCAGGTTTGTTCCGGGGGTAAAGTCCCTGACCTTAATGGCGGTGAGCAGCCTCAGATACTCCTGTTCCAGGACAATCACGTAACGGTATGCAATGAGCAGCAGATAAACGATTTTTTCCGGTACCCTGAGCCGGTTGAGCACATGGCCCAGGGTCGCAATGGTCATGGTGGAAACAAAGGCAATAAAGATCAGGAGAATCGCATTGGATTTCAAGGTGATCTGAGATGCCAGGATGATTCCTTCGCGGGTGAAGTCCACAGGCCCGATGCTGAAAAGCGTGGTGCCTTCAAAGGTAACGGGCAGCAACAGAAACAACACGAGGTTGAATCCATTGATGACTGCCATCCGTCTGGCCGCTTCCCTGACCGGAATTTTAGACAGTGCCAGCATGGTAAAAGCGAGGACCAGACCTGCGCTCATGGCAGGAAAAGATTTGGAAACTGCCAGCAAAAATGAGAACAGGGTGGCAAACACCACCCGTAATCTCGGGTCCAGATGGTGGCAGACAGAATCCCCCTTTGCAAAGGCTTCGTTCAGCATGGGTGACCCTTATGCCCCTTGTTTTTTGCGTCGGTAGTTGAAATAGGTCCCAAGGCCGACCAGCCCTAAAATATAACCAATTCCTCCGATAATATCGTTAAAGCTGGGACCGCTGTCATTTTTTTCCGAAAGTTTCCGCATAAGGGGTTTGAGTTTTTTATCTAGGGATTTATCAACTATCCGCTGAATCTCTTCGGCGGAAACACCGGCAATCGCAGCGGGTTGAGCGTACGCAGCGGCCTGAGGCTTCGAAGATACGGTTTCAGTGCCGGCAGTTGCCGTTTCGGCTGCAGGTGCAGCGTCCACGGCAAAAGCTTCTTCAATTTCATCCAGGGAAACAGTCGCCTCATCCTGGTGTCCCATGCCCGCATTAACGATAATTTTTAATTCAGTTTTTTTAGGAATTTTGAACGACGCTGCCCCCTGGTCATCGGTTTTTGCCGTAAGCAGCCGGGTGTCGGCATCGTCAAATACAATGATGTCTGCACCGTGGGCCATGTCTCCGTTGCTGAATCCGGCCTCAAGAAAGACAGACCCTTCCTCGGCCCAGGCGGTGACAATAAATTTATGCGCCAAAGCCTGGCCGCCTGCCATAAACAGGCTTGCGGCAAGAACAGCGGTCATCATTAAGTATTGAACAGGTTGTTTTAACATATTTTTATTCAAGGACATCGTGTCATACCTTTCTTTCAGGTTAAGCCTGATTTTGGTTTGAAAAATTGGGAAGGGAATCCGGCTGGACCTTTTTTAAAAATCCCACACAAAAGGCGGTAATAAAACCTTCGATCACCATCACGGGAATGTGAGCCGTGATGACCAGGACCGCCACCTCAAAAAAGTTTTCTTCCGTAAAAATCAATGAAAGGGCCACCATAACCGAGGTCAGTAAGGACGCCAGGGCACCGCAGGCAAAGGATGCGACGACGGCAATTTTTGTATCTTTGAGTACCAGGCGGTGAAACAGGTAATAGCAGATCACCGCGGGACCGGCCACGTTCAGGGTGTTTACCCCTAAAATCGTGAGCCCGCCGAACTGAAAAAACATGGCCTGGAGGGCCAGGCCCACCAGGATGGCCGGGAATGCCGCCCATCCCAAGAGCAGTCCCACTATCCCGTTCAGCATCAGGTGGACACTGGACGGGCCGATGGGTACGTGAATCAGGGATGCCATGAAAAAGACCGCAGATAAAATACCCACCTGGGCAATGCGGTCATAGTCTAATTTTTTCAGCCCCACTGCACTGCCGGCCAGGGTCAGTGCACCGCTGGCCAGTAACACCGGTGCTGAAATCACACCCTCGGAAATATGCATGATAAAATCACTCCGTTAAAACGATTATAGTGGTTACGGATCGATCCGGGTCTCCCTGTCAGGGGCGGCATCGATCCGCAACACGCAAGTGAAAGCGTTGCCTTATGTGTTAATGGGCTTTCATCTCAATGGATTTCGATTACTTCATATCCGAAACGTAGACCCAGATCACTGCATCCTGGGAAAGCTCCTTGCCGTTAAATTCCGTTGCAGGTCCCACACCAAGGGCACAGAAGCCCCACCAGCCGGCTTTGGGAAGACCGTAGGAAAATTCACCCAGGGCATTGGCTTTTATCGCTGTCGGCCAGACGAATGTCGGCGCTGTTTCCGCGTTTGCTTCTTTGGCAAACGTGTTTTCAGCCATTATGGGGTCATGGTTCAGATATTCCACCTCGATTTCAGCATGGGGAACCACTTTGCCCCCGCCTTTTACGATGCCACGGAATACATTCCCGGTCAGCATGGCATAGGGGATGTTCAAGGGAACAATTTCAGCTTCCAGGCCGACTTCCGCATCCCAGTCTGTGGGTAGTCCCCCCACATTGAGAACGGTTTTTGTGATCTGCTGAATGTAAGCACCTTCTTGTTCTTCAAGATAGGGTGCGGGTTTCAGACAGAGCACCCAGTCCCCCATACCGCGCAGTTTCATGCTGGTTTCCCAGGCCGTGCCTGAATTGGTCAGGCTCGTCCAGGTAATAGGTTTCAATGTGCTGAGAAGATCGGTCTTTTTTCCCTTGTGGATGGAAAAGAACGCTTCGTTGGTGCCCATCTTCATGGTGTGTCCGGCATCAAACGGGTGGGTGAATACCATTTTCAGGTCTATTTTTCCGCCATTTTTCATGGCCATCTCCGGCGTATAGACCATCTGGAAATGGGCAAAGGCCGGTGCGGCAAACACCATTGCAGTCAGAACGCAAACAGCAGTCATCATAAACTTTTTCATCTTTTCTCCTTTAATAATTTCAGGGCAAAATACCACAGTTTTTTCGGGGAGATTATGTTTTGATAAAAAAAATCCAGGCAAAACAATTTGCCTGGATTTCCGTTTATCAATCCTGATTATAACCGCGTGCCGGAATCCCCGTTCCGGATGGCAGTATCTCAGACAGGCTGGTCTTCTGACTTCCGGATTCTCTTACTGGCTGCGCCTTCCCATCAATGTCTGACAGTGGCCTTTCGGCAGCGTTCATCCCCGGTTACAGCGGCGGGTCCGTCATTGACTTTCACAATGTTCCCAATAGCTCCCAGCGGAGCGCCTGTCTCATCCAAGCAACCATATATTATTTCAGCCCGTTTTGTAAAGCGAAGATACGACCCCAAAATCAGTGTTTAAAAAAAGATAAGAAAACCCCTTAAGATATGGGATAATAAGGTTGTTGAATCCAAAAAAACTCATAACCTAAGAGGTTAAAATTATTATGACACAAAGTGTCCTTCCCGTTTTACCCCTGATATTGATGCATCACAGATCGTTGCAGAAAAGCAGGATACGTTTATCACCTATAAAGGGGAAAAAGGCTATATGCCCATAGTGGGTCATCTTGCTGAAAACGATCTGAATATTGGCGATGAATTCCGGGAAGGTAATGTAGCGCCAGGTGTCCGCAATCTTGAATTCATCCAAATCGCCTGCCATGAACCGGAAAGTTTTTATTTGGGTGATTTGCCTGCTGTGGAAAAAGGTCTTGAGCTTAAAGGGATTGAAAAACAAAAGTTGAAAAGAAAATTCAGGGAGCCGGACTCCCTTGCAAATCCAGCAGAAGAGTTATTCAAATTGACCTGCAATGTCTATGATAAGGTGTATGGTTCCCGGGCTATTTCACCTCATATGGACTTATCATCCAAGGTATCCGATAGTTTCAAAGTGTTGATTTCCGGTATCAACGGCTTGATCAAAGAGTCGTGGCTGTTTATATGAAAAGACTTGGAGCACGTCCGTTTATTCGTCCGGAAAATTCGATAGATTATCCTCATCGTTGCAAAAAGCGTGAAGGTTCCGGCTTCAAGGCGCCAAGGTTGCCGCTGTAGTAATCTACCGCAAAACCTTGGGAACGAAGAAGATGGGAT
>JANQML010000152.1 GCA_028280105.1 Desulfobacula sp.
CATCTTCTTCGTTCCCAAGGTTTTGCGGTAGAGTACTACAGCGGCAACCTTGGCGCCTTGAAGCTGGAACCTTCACGCTTTTTGCAACGATGAGGTTAAATCTGCTTGAAAATCAGCCGCTGGTTTCCGCAGGGCTGTATTTTTTGAAAATCGTTTTAGGGAACAGACAGACCGGGCATTCATCCGGTGCCGCATCTCCGTAGTGAACATGGCCGCACATGTTGCAGCGCCAGACGGTCCGGTCCGTATCCAGGGGTTCCTGCCTGGAAACCGGGATATCGGCCATGGGCGGCATGACCGGTTTGTAGGCGTGAAGGGCATGGCCGGACAGGATCATGCGTTGGACTTCACTGGTCCCTTCGTAAATCCGGTAGAGCCGGATGTCCCGCATCAGCTTTTCAATGGGGAACATTTTGGTATACCCGTAACCGCCGAACAGCTGGAGGGCGTCATCCACGACTTCCCAGGCCGCTTCGGTGGCATACATCTTGGCAATGGAGGCGCTGACGGTGGGATCCGGCATATGATCCGCCTCCCAGGCCGCTTTGAGCACCAGCAGTCTTGCAATTTCGATTTTCTGGTACATCTCGGCGATTTTAAACTGGAGGGATTGAAAATTGACGATCGGGGTGTCGAAGGCCCGGCGTTTTTTGACGTATTCAATGGCAAATTCCATGGCCGACCGGGCGGCACCCACGGCAAAGGCCCCGATGATGGGCCGGGTTCTTGAAAAGGTTTTCATGGCCAGAATAAACCCTTTACCCGGCGGAGCCAGTACATTTTCCTTTGGAACCCGGACATCTTTAAACGACAGGGCGGCTGTATTGGAACAGCGCTGACCCATTTTGGGAACCGGATCCCCTGTGGAAACTCCTTTCCATCCTTTTTCCACCACAAAGGCGCAGATGCCGTCATGTTTTTTATCCGGATCTGCGGTGGCAAATACCGTCATATAATCGGCAATACCGCCGTTGGTGATCCAGAACTTGGTGCCGTTCAGAATATAGTCGTCCCCGTCCGGTTTCGCCCGGCAGCGAATGCCGGATACATCCGAACCCATGGTGGCTTCGGATGTGGCAAAGCAGATGATTTTAAAGTTTTTAGCAATGTCCGTGAGATATTTTTTTTGTGCAACGCTGTTGTCGCACAGGATAATGGGCTCCATCCCCAGGGAGTTGTCAAAAATGGAGGTGGCAATACCGGGGCAGGCGGCAGATATCTCTTCGGTGATAATGGCGGCCTCCACAAGACCGTATCCTTTCCCCCCAAAAGTCTTGGGAATGTCCGTGTTCATCACCCCGTCCCGAAACGCCTTCTCAAGGACGGAGACCGGTATTTGGTCGGTATTATCATGATGCCAGGCCACCGGCAGTACGTGGGTTAAGGCAAATTGCCTGGCATGCTGTTGAATGGCCAGCTGTTCTTTGGACAATTGGAAGTTAAGCATGGTTTCTCCTGATTGAAGTTAAAAGCACACGATATAATCTATGTTTGCGTTTATTCATTAAAATAACCAGAAATTATTTAGAAACATACGATATAACCGTGATTGAGTTCGTTTACTAAAGCAACATGGTGTTACTTAAAAGGAATGGGTTACGATACCATAAAATTGCCCGGGGGTGAAGGATGAAAAACAAAAGCACATCCATTTTGTTTGACCGCTTTACCATTGCTGTAGTAATAGTGACTCTCGCTTTGGGTCAAACTGGATTTGTTTTTTGTCAGTGGAAGCATATAGACGGCATTTTGAGACGCCGTTTCCGGGCAGGTTGCGGGAGCAGGATGACGTAAAAAAGGTGCTACAGCATTCAAGCCGCTTCTATCTTCATTATAGAAATTTTTTAACTAAAACATGCTCTACACCGTTTTAGTATGTAACAAATTTACTGTTGCATTTCCGATCCGATAATGATTATGTCCAACATAAACGTGACTCTTGAGTTTGAGTTCGAACTTTTTTTATCCGGTCAGATATCATTCAATTATTTAGGATATGCGGTTAGCATTCGGATAATAAATTGAACTACACATCATTTTGATATTTACAGGATAGATTTCGACAATGAGCAAAATATTTGAAGCTGGAAAAAACATTGCAATGAAAGTCCCTCCTCATGAATACGAAGCGACTGTTGCTTTTTATAGAGATGTAATCAAATTGGTTGAGTTAACACCTAACGATGAGGGCTCAACCCCAAGATTCGATTTTGGAGGAAAAATTCTCTGGATTGATCGTGTTGAGGGATTTAGCCAAGCCGAAATATGGCTAGAAATTACCTCTGATAATCCTGCTGAAGCGGCTGAGCATTTTGAGCGAAATGGTATCGTGCGCTGCGATGCCATAGAGCCACTTCCCGATGACTTTAACGGGTTTTGGATACTTGGCCCAAGTAATATCGTTCATCTTGTATCTGACTCCGATGCATCATAATAAGGCAATTCATACGGATAAAACTTCCGCTGCGCTCCAATTTTATCGGTGATTGCGGCGTTAGGAGGCAATATTTGACCGACAGGATTTCAGCAATAACAGATTTCATGCTCCAATTAGATGCACTGAAATCCGTGAATCGTCGCACCTACATAAATGGTGGGGAGAGAGTCGAAAACTCCGCAGAACACTCTTGGCATTTAGCTATGGCTTGCTGGGCTTTCACAGAGCTGCTGCAAGATGATTATGATGTACCGAAGCTTATCAAACTTGCGTTGCTCCATGATCTTGGTGAAATCGGTGCTGGAGACACCTTTCTTTATAGCAACGATAGAGACAGTGCCCATATTGAGGAGCGTGAAAGTGTAAAACAAATCGCTTCACACCCAGGCAATCCAATTGGAAATATCGTTGAGCTTTGGGAGGAACAAGAGGCTGGTAAAAGCAAAGAGGCAAAATTGTTAAAAGTCATTGATCGCTTATTGCCATTTCTCCATAACATTACCAGCGAAGGTCGTGCTTGGCAGGACAATGGCATAAACAAGAACCAAGTATTAAAAATGCATCAGTTTATTAAAAATGAAAGTCCAGAAATCTATGGCTGGTTTATTGCAAAACTTGAATATGCTGTTGAGCAGGGTTGGCTAATTTCCTCCTGAAAAGCTGCTCAGGTACACTCCGTCCGCAAAAAGTGCGGCCTCCGCAGGATAGCCTACACTGCGTTTCAGCTGCCCCTTAGCAAGACGTTAAAGATTATACATGAATATCCTTACCATTCGTTTGGATGCCGATGTGTTAGAATTCTTTAAGAAACAAGGTAAAGGTTATCAGTCCAGAATCAATGCTGTTCTAAGATCTTATATGGAGCATCAAAAATCCGCCTAAGCCCGGGGCATGAACCTCATTTGCCCCGTGGACGGATACAAAAAAGGTTTTCAGCTTCAAGAAAAAGCTGAAAACCCTTGATATCATGTGGTCGGGATGAGAAGATTCGAACTTCCGACCCCAGCGTCCCGAACGCTGTGCTCTACCAGACTGAGCCACATCCCGACTGTAACAAAACAGACTTATACAAAAAAAAATAACAAATGTCTATCTGAAAATGTCTTCCCGGATAATTGTTGCCTCTCTTCCCGGTCCCACGGAGACGATTTTGACGGGAACCTCACAGAGCTGCTCCACCCGGGCTATGTATTTTTTAGCATTTTCAGGCAGTTGATCATACTCGGTAATACCGGAGATATCCTGGTTCCAGCCCGGGTGAACTTCATAGATTGGTTCACAGCCGTCCAGAAGTTTGAGGTCCGGGGAAAAATCGGTGATCCTGTTGCCGTCATAGGTGTATCCGGTGCAGATCTTTATTTCATCCAGATCATCCAGCACATCCAGTTTGGTCATGGCAATACCGGTCAGGCTGTTCAGGCGGGCGGCATTTTTAAGAATCACCATATCCAGCCAGCCGCATCGCCGTTTACGGCCGGTGGTGGCCCCGAACTCAGACCCGGTGGCCTGAATTTTAGCACCGATCTCGTCAAAGAGTTCCGTGGGAAAGGGGCCGGCACCCACACGGGTGGTGTAGGCTTTGGCGATCCCCATGATTTCGTGCAGGTTTTTGGGCCCCACGCCAGACCCGTTTGCTGCATTACCCGATACCACGGATGAGGAGGTCACAAACGGATACGTCCCATGCTCGATATCCAGGTGCGTGCCCTGTGCCCCTTCAAACAGAATGGTTTTGTCTGCTTTTATCCCGTTGCCCAGAATGACGGAGACATCGTCTATGTAGGGGATCAACCGGTCTTTTATCTCTTTGAATTGATCGATGACGGTCTCCGGGTCAATGGTGTCGGTTTTAAAAAAGTGTTCAAGATAAAAATTCTTTTCTTCCAGGATGGACCGCACTTTTTCTTTAAAAAATTCAAAATCGAGCAGGTCACAGAACCGGATACCTCTTCGGGTGGCTTTATCTTCGTAACACGGACCGATGCCCCGGCCGGTGGTACCGATTTTGTTATCGCCCTTTTTCGCTTCCCGCGCACTGTCGATGACCCGGTGGTAGGGCATGATAATATGGGCCCGGTTGCTGACCTTGAGCATATGTGAAGAGGTGTCGATACCGTTGGCGGTCAGATAGTCGATTTCCTGGAGCAGGACAAAGGGGTCCACCACCACACCGTTTCCGATAAAACACTTTTTCTGCTGGATGATACCCGAAGGAATGAGGTGGCTGATGATCTCCTTGCCGTTGACAACCATGGTATGGCCGGCATTGTTGCCGCCCTGGAACCGGACGACGTAATCCGCATGCTCGCTTAACAGGTCTACAATTTTTCCTTTGCCTTCATCTCCCCACTGGGTGCCGACAATGACTGTGTTTCCCACTAGTGACTCCTTTTATGCTTAAAAAAATCCAATAAGATTTGTCTTGTTTCTTCTTTGCACACCCCTGAAATGATCTCAGGGTGATGATTTAACCGGTTGTCTTCCGCCATCCGGTATAATGAATGGACAGCCCCCCACTTGGGATCGGATGCGCCGTAAACGACTCTTTTGATCCGGGCATGGATAATGGCGCCCATGCACATGATACAGGGCTCGATGGTGACATAGAGGGTGGTGCCGGTCAGCCGGTAGTTGTTTAGAACGGCTGCGGCCACGCGCATAGCATTTATTTCAGCATGGCTTGTCGGATCACTTGCAGATATGGGGCGGTTAAACCCGGATCCGATAATGCCGTTGTGTTTGTCCACAATGACGGCACCGACAGGGACTTCATCCATATCAGCCGCCTTTCGCGCCTCTTTGACGGCCAGACTCATATAGTATTCATCATTCATAATCCAAGGTCTATCTATATAAGTGTTTTTACGGAAGGTCAAATTAATTTAACCGGTTACCGCAAAAATCCGCCAGACGGTTCAGTTGATTCATAGCTATTGAGAAGGAACCGGAAATCAGGGACTGTTTTCTTAAACACCTTGATATATTCACATAAAAACATTGTTTTGCCGGGTGGAATAATGTTAAAACACTCTGGCCGGAGACGATATGGGGGCTGGGGTTATTAATGGGCATACGATATAAACTTGGGGGTGAGCGCACCCAGTAAAGTAATGGTTTGTTACTTAAGTAAGGCAGCGAATGGAAATAACCTTTACATATTGCGCCGAATTTTTATTCGTATTCAAGGCGGGAAAAGGCTCGCATAACGAGCTATGTAAGCCTTTCCCCAACGAAGAATACGGATAAAAAGACAAGTAAGATGGATAGGTTATTTTTACTCGATGCCT
>JANQML010000184.1 GCA_028280105.1 Desulfobacula sp.
GGCCAATTCCAAAAGGAATGACCCTGTATTATCTGTTTGATTTTGGTGATAATTGGTTATTCAAAATAATTAAGACTCGACATAAAGACAAGTCACCTATTCCGGGAGTGATTTACCCTCGAATCATAGAGGTAAAAGGAAAGAACCCGGAACAATATCCGGATTATGAGGACTGGGACTAATGATTGCTTCGTGCAAAGGTCTCCAATTGTCCCCTTGCTTTTGCCCTGCAACTTGAGTAGTTTCAAATGACGTTTGTAAAGTGCATCAAATCGTTTTGTTTCAGTTTTGTTCACGGTAAACTCCTTTGTTTATAAAAAATGCCCGGGATTGGTCACTTCAAGGAGTTATACTCGAAAATGAAATCTTTTTCTGCCGCGATAGCGGCTTCGTTCAACAATCAAAATCACTGAAAGAACGGACAATGATGAATCGGCTTGTCTTGTTTTTAAATAACGTGTAAATTTGAATACAATGAAATTAAATTTCATTAGAGAACTTTGGATATGCCTACCATCACATCATAAAAAAATATATTCGATTTTTACCATAGGGCAAGTTATATGAAAATTGGAATCATTGGGACCGGCATCGCCGGTTTAACTGCGGCCTGGCTTTTTAATAACGCCGGACACCGGGTGACGCTATACGAAAAACATCAAAATCTGGGCATGGATGCCCATTCAATGACCTTTGAACAGGACGGTGTCACCTTGCGTACAGATGTCCCTCCCCGTATTTTTAATGTCAATCAATGGCCCAATTTGCTCAATCTTTATCGTCAGGTGGGGATTATGTTTGACCCCATTGATCCTTCACAATCTTTTAGCCTGCTGGATCAGCCCAATTTTCTAAATGTGGATCTTGCTTACCAACCTCAAATACCGGACGGGCTTGATACCACAAAACACTTAAATCAAATCATGAATGATATAGCCCGGCTGGCCGACGGCGCTTTGCAGGATTTGGCCGATGGTTTATCGGATCAGACAACGCTGGCCGAGTATCTGCAATTCCAGGATTATTCACAGGCCTTTATCTACGATTTCCTTTATCCGATCCTCGCGTCAACGGTTTGTACATGTTCCTATGAGAGTTTAAATGCGTACCCGGCCCCCGTTATTTTGAAAACATTGCTCAATCTATTCGGGAACCAGCCTTTATTGCGGACAAAATTTGGTACACAAGACGTTGTCAAGCGTTTGAGCCGGGGGATTGATGACATTCGGTACGGAACAGCCGGCTGTTCCGTTTATCCCACACCGGCCGGTGTGCGGGTGGAAACGGCACAGGGCCGGGCCGAACTATTTGATCATCTGATTGTGGCCACCCAGGCGAATCAGGCCCTTGATCTTTTATCCAATCCTTCCGGGGATGAATGTAAAATGCTCAGTGCTTTCAGCTATGATGACGTACCCGTTATCGTTCATCAGGACCCGGCCTTGATGCCCATTAAAAAGAAAGGCTGGGCCCATATAAACCTTATCATTGCCCCGGACCGGCATGCAGCAATGTGTGGTGTTTGGATGAACCGCTTTAACCCGGATTGGCAGATTGCCCAACCAATTATCCAGACCATCAATCCGCTGTCCGAACCTCGGCCGGATACGATTATCGCTCAATATGAGCTGCAACGGCCGGTTGTCAATGAGAAATCATTGGCCGGATTAGATCTGCTAAAGCAGTTGCATCAGCAGACCGACAGACGGATTTGGTTCTGCGGGTCCTACGCTGCCGAAGGAGTGCCCCTTTTAGAAAGTGCGGTTCTTTCCAGCCTGCGAGTTGCGAACCACCTGCTGGTCCCATTGCCGGAATCATTTTCGACCATTGAGACAGGAAATTGATTTTTATCAAGTTCATAGATGGATCATGGTCCGGAAATGCAGGAACACAATACCTTTTTCATAAAGACCGTAAGTCAGTATCATATCACCGAATCTCACGATTAATAGGCGTCGCTGATGGACATATCAGTTAGGACGGGCAGTCGCAGCGATTTGACGTTCCTTCGGTTGATGCTGTACGAAGCAGCCTATTGGCGGCCAGAGGAACGCCCTCCGATTGATATGGCCTTGGCAAATCCTGAACTCAGCAAGTTACTCTCTGGCTGGGGCCGCCAAGGGGATTTAGCGTTGATTGCCGAAGACCGCCCGATCTCCGTAGGAGCTGTATGGATTCGATATTGGACGGACGAAAACCACTCATATGGGTTTGTTGCCGCCGATGTTCCGGAGCTGTCAATCGGTATAGTAAAATCGTATCGCTTTCTGGGAATCGGGCGGTTGCTACTAATGCGATTGCTGAAAGACATAGCGCCAACAACACCTCAAGTAAGCCTTAGCGTTGAAGCAACGAACCCTGCGTTAGGGCTATATAGATCGATGGGGTTCAAAGTCGTTGATAAGGTTGCCAATTCGTTTACTATGGTAGTGAACACAAGTGACGCCTGACAGTCGTTGCACTATGGCCACTATTCACCACTGGATCGGCTCATCATGGCCCGGCGGAAACACCGGTCCGGATCACCTTTGCCTTTGCACGAACCATACAAAAACAGCAAGAACCGGGTGGCTTTCAATCCGGATTTGTTGTAACCCTGTGCCGCAGGAGAACTATAAAATAAGGAAAAAAGCCATGCGGTATCTGTTTGCCCCGGGGTGTGCGTTAACCATTGAAAATCCCAAGTCTGCCGAAAAAATATTCAGGATTTTAAATCACCATGTTCAGGAAATGGAGCGGCTGGATATATGCTGCCGAAACCATCCGGATTTAGCGCCCGGAACCGCGGTCATCAATGTCTGCGCGGGTTGTGACCGGAGATATCGTGAGAAGTATACGGACAGCGCCACCGTATCCTTTTGGGAAATCATTGACCAAGACAGCTTTTGGAAATTCCCCGATTACAAGAGGAAACCAATGTCGGTGCATGATCCCTGCCCGGTTCGAACCGAAGCCAGGGTTCATAATGCGGTGAGGTCCCTGCTGAAAAAGATGAACATAAAGATCGTCGAGGCGGAAAAAATAAAAAATAAAAGTATTTGTTGCGGAGACAGTGCATGGGGAAGACTGCCGGCGGACCGGGTTAAGGAAAAAATGAAAAACCGGGCCGATCAAATGCCGGAAACCGATGTGGTAGTTTACTGCATCTCCTGTATCAAATCAATGCACATCGGCGGTAAAATCCCCCGGCATTTGGTAGACCTTCTTTTTGGCGACGCCACCCGTATCGGTACGTATGAACCGGATGCATGGCATGCCGAACTGGAAGCATACATAGAGGATCATTAAGCCGGGAATGATTGAGGTGTGCAGGAACCGCAGCCACATAGCTGTCAGGACGGGCAAGGCAAAGCAAAGCTTCAGCCATAGTCAAAGGTGAATTTTACCACTCCACTTCCCCGGGCCGTTGAACAAACCATTCATCGCTCCAATTTGACATTTAAACGCTATGATGCCATAACGCTATCATGTTACATAACACTTTTTGGAGGTTACATCGTGGCAACATTATCAAAACGGTCTACTATCTATTTAGACCCTGCCCTGCACCAGGCCTTAAAGCTGAAATCGATTGAGACTTCCCAATCAATGTCCGAGATTATAAATTCGGTTTTGAAAGAAGCTCTCGCCGAAGATGCAGAAGATCTCGAAGCGTTTGAAAAAAGAGATGGTGAGCCTTTAGTCAGCTATGAAGAAATGGTCAAAAAGCTAAAAAAAGATGGCAGAATATAAAATCTTTTTTAAAAAATCTGCCTGTAAAGACTTTAAGTCAATACCCAATAAAAATTTATCAAGAATCCTTGATCTGATAAAGAACCTTGGTAAAAGTTCCTGTCCGGCAGGTTGTACTAAATTGAGCGGGCAAGAAAAATACCGTGTTAGGCTGGGTCAGTATCGAATCATTTATTCAATTCAGGATAAAGAATTGACTGTTTGGGTTGTAAAACTCGGTCATAGGAAAGATGTATATCGTTAAAGCGAACAAAAATACCGAACCGGAAGGTTATACATCCTCGAAGAAGCTTTAACCCTGATAAAAGCCTTTGACAAAAAAATTTCAAAAACCGGGAACGAGACCTTATCCTCTCAAATATGAAAGTAAAGATGATGATCGATACACAATGGAACATGAAACCCAATAGGGCAAAGGCCTTAATGCCGGCCAAACGGCAGTTGGCCGAGTTGGTCCATGATGCCGTCAGTTTGGAAGGAATCCATTTTACATTACCTGAGATCCAGACTCTTTTGGACGGAGTCACTGTAGGAGGGCGCAAACTGGCTGACCAGCAAGTTGTATTGAATCAGGCCCGGGCCTGGCGAACCTTATTCTCACTTATTGATAAAAAATGGCAAGGTGTCAGTTTTTTTATGATGTAAACAAACGGATGGGACGATTTATTATGAACGGGCTGCTGCTAAACAGCGGATATCCTGCCATCAACCTTCCGGCCAAGCGGCAGCTTGAATTCAACGAGCTGATGTTGCCGTTTTACGAAAAAGGGGATCCGTCACCGATGAACCGTTTTTTACGGTCATGTCTGGACGACAGGGTCATCCGTATCATAATGGAATAGCGGCTTTCCAAAAAACGTTCTGTCGGACTTGCTGAAACCCGCCGGTGAATTTTACGTTGAACAGACCACTGCACATGATTAAGTTAATGAATTGAACATTACCTCAGGACGTATCAGGAGCATAAATGGTAAAATTAAACCTAAGAGGATTAAACATTGCTATTCTGGGAGGCCGCTACCCTTGCAAGGATATTCTATCACTTCTTCTCAATGACGGCCTGAAGGATCTGGGTTGTAGTGTTCTGGGTGTGGCCGATACCATGACCGAGGCCGAAGGTGTTAAATATGCAAAAAAGAGAAACCTGTTTACCACCACCGATTATAATGACATTTTCAGACTGGAGAATCTTGATCTGATTCTTAGAATAACCCCTTGTGAGTCCCTTACCGATATAATTGAAAATGTCCGCCCTTTTAACGCCAAGCTGGTGAATATTGACAATTATAATGCAATGTCCCTGATATGCCAGCTTAAAGTGGAACAAGAGAAGATAAAGATTAAAAAAAAGATCCGGTCCGGTAAGGTCAGCACGGACCGTCTGGTAGATCTGATTGATCAGCTGGCAGAGAATATCACCGATTCGGTTGAGGAACGGGTGCAGTACTTTGAAGATAAGACCCGGCATCATATCAGTATGAAAAAAGAGCTGAATCAAATCATCCACGGTTCCATGATACCAACCTTTGTTATCAATAATGAACATATTATCACCCATTGGAACAGGGCCTGTGAAAAACTGACCGGAGTCGATTCGGATCAAATGGTTGGAACAGACCGGCACTGGTCGCCCTTTAGAAAATCAAAGCGGCCCACCATGGCGGATGTAATCGTTAACGGGATGAACGAAGACCAGATTCAGGCATATTACGGGGATTGCTGGAAGAAATCCGTTCTTGTTCCAGAGGCGTATGAAGCAGAGGAGTTTTTCCCTCACCTGGGTGAAAATGGGAAATGGATATATTTTCTGGCAGCGCCGATCAAATCCGATGACGGCAAAATCATTGGTGCCATTGAAACTTTGAAAGACAGTACAAAAGATAAGGAAGCCCAGGCAGAACTGGAGGCTCAGCACAAAAAAATTATCCACATGCATGACCAGTACAAGATCCTTTTTAACAACAATCCGGATCCTATTTTTATTGTTAACACCGAAAACCTTGAGATTATCGACACCAACAACAGTGTTGAAAAGGATTACGGCTATTCAAGGGAGACGTTGATCGGCAAACCTTTTTTTGAAATCATTAATGCCCTGGCTGTCGATATTTCCTATACACCGGAAATGGCCCGCCGGTTTGAACAGCAGACGGAAAAGGGTTTCCAGGCAGGGAATATCCCCTGGAAGGAGCTGACCTTTAAAAAGAGAGACGGCACCCGTGTACCGGTAAGATATTCGACCAGCTATCTGCATAAAAAAGGTAATCTTGTGGGCTGCGCCTTCTTTTTTCACAACCTGACCGAAATCAAAAAACTGGAAAAAGAACTGGTTCAGTCTGAAAAACTCGCCGCCATCGGCCAGACCATCAGCGGACTTGCCCATTACATTAAAAACATATTGGTCGGGCTCAAGGGGGGGCGTTATGTAATGGATATCGGGCTGAAGAATGAGAATACAGCGAAATTAAAAGACGGTTGGCACACCATAAAAAACAATATCGACAGAACATCAGATCTGGTTCAGGATCTGTTGACCTATTCAAAAGAGAGAGAGCCTGTCTTTAAAAATTGCCGCCCCAACGAAATTATGGAAGATGTCATCCATCTTATAAAAGAGAATGCAAAAAAACAGAATATCACAATTGTCAAACAGCTTGATCCCGATATCGGTGAAGTGGTCATGGATCCCCAGACCATACACCGGTCCCTGTTGAATCTGGTCTTAAATTCGATAGACGCCCTCATGAACTTAGACGATACGGATCGTGTGATGACGATTCACATGATAAGCCGACTGAAAAGCAAGAACCGGATCTGTTTTGAGGTAAGGGATAATGGTGTTGGAATGAACGATACGGAAAAAGAAAACGTATTTACACCTTTTTACAGTACCAAGGGCAGTAAAGGGACCGGTCTTGGATTGATGGTCACCGCCAAGCTCGTTGAAGAGCATAAAGGCACCATTCATGTGGAATCCGAGCAGGACAAGGGATCCTGCTTTATCATCACCCTCCCTTACCATGATGCAGATACCGGCAATGGCGGGTAGTGGTATGATTCGTAACAAAGACAAGGAGGCATTCGTATGGCTGGAAAAAAAATTATCTTATGTTTTGACGGAACATGTAACGACCCCAAAGATGCCAAACAAAAGAAAAATATTAAGCTGGAATTAAAAGACGCAAGCATCAGTAATATTTTTAAGCTCCATCTCCTTCTGGGCGGAGGTGTTTCCAAAGGGGAGGAACATATCAAAGGGCAAAAAAGCTTTTACTATTCCGGGGTCGGGACATACGGCAACAAATTATTGCAGTGGTTTAATGCCGGGCTGGCACTGCCCAACATGGATGTGGGGCGAATTATAAAAAATGCATCTGTTGATTTGGCAAAAACCTATCAAAAAGACGACGAGGTATTTATTTTCGGTTTCAGCCGCGGGGCCGCCATTGCCAGACGGTTCGCCGCCACGATGAATAAGCATGTCAGAGCTGTTAATCCCAACACCCCTATGATCACCGTTAAATTTTTAGGTGTTTTTGATACGGTGGCATCCATTGGATTTCCCAATCTGGATGACGATAAAAAACCGATTTCCGATGTAAAATTTGAGAATTGCACGGTGGCGGATACGGTTGAAAAAGCCCTTCACATGGTTTCACTTGATGACAAGAGAACCGCTTATATGCCCACGCTCATGGCATATGATGAGAAAAGGGTGACTGAAATCTGGTTTACCGGCGGCCACTCCGATATCGGAGGCGGATACCGGTATGACGGCCTTTCCGATATCACTTTGAATTACCTGATCGAAGCCATTGCCGAACAGGGCCTTGAAATCCGGTCTCCCTTGCAGATCAATTTTGAATCTGACGAATGCAGGGAACTGGGGCTTGCTTACGATGATATTGCCATTCAGCCGAATCCGCTGGGGAAAATCCATCAACAGGACCGATCCCTGCTGTTGGAATGGACCTTAACCCATCGGGATCTCCGGGTCCACATGGACCAACCGGCTGACGGCCGGGATCTGCCATTGCCCTTGATTCATCACACGGTTGTCGACCGGATACACGGTGACAGTGATTACCGGCCGGTCTCCCTTAGCAAAAGAACATTGGACGGCAGGGTGGAAAATGAAATTTCACACCGGGTATGGCGACCCGGCAATACCCCGTATCAGGAAGTGAAAGGCCTTGGCCAGCACCTTAAGACCGGGCCTCCGGCTCCGAGAAAACTCGATGTCGGGGACAGCGCTGAAATCATCGTGTATGCCAATACAAAGATGAACCGCAGCTATCTCTATGCAAATAAAAACGAAACATACGGTTTCAGCGTGGACATGGCACAAACCTGGTTCGACAGCGGTATTACCTGCGGCCCTGACGGATGGGACCGTCAATCAGAAGATTTCCCTTGGTACCAGGAACTTCCTATCAAATGGATGGAAGATGAACGTCGATGCCCAAACTTGGGTTTTCATAATGTAAATACACGGAATTGCGTAAACCTATAACCCACGGGCCTTTTGAACGCCAGACATCTTTAGGCGTGTGTCTACATTTTTGG
>JANQML010000208.1 GCA_028280105.1 Desulfobacula sp.
GATTTTTTAAATCAGCAACAGGCGGCCAGAACCGACTTTCTCAACGATCAGCAGACCACCCGGACCGACTGGCTCAATCAGCAGCAGCACAACCGCACCGCTGCCCTGGATGCCAACCAGGAAGCCAGACACCGGGACCTGAAACAGGCAATTAAAGGCCTGGGTGATTCCATTGAAGGATCTGACGAATTAAAAGACGCTTTGATAGATCCCAATGCAACATACAGCGACCCTTCCACGGATGATCTGAACCCCCACGAGTTTTCAACGCTCCTTGATGCCCGTAAAACCCAATTTTCAGACCGGTTTGATCTGTTCTTTGATTCTGTCAAATCAAGTGCTCTTTTTACTTTGCCCTTTGGCCTGTTTGATTCTTTACCCTCCGGGGGCCAGTCATCAATGACCATTTCAATCGGAAGTTGGGGCGGTGATTCTGATAACACGATTGCCTTTGATTTTGCCGATTATGCCCTGGCCTTTGATGTCTTACGAACCCTTTTTTTAATATTAACCGCTTATGCATCCTTTAGAATAATTGTGGTGAAACGTGCTTGATAAAATATGGTTATTTTTAGAGTCTTTCATTGAAAAGGCGATCAACCTTGTTGAATGGCTTTTTCTGTCCGTCATCAACGGTATTGCCGATCTCTTTTATTTTATAATCGATATCACACTGACCGTTCTTACCACACTGGTAGAGGCTGTTGACTTTAGCCAGGTGTCAGTGCTCCAGGCGTTCAATGACTGGAACCTTTTACCTGCCCAAGTCATATGGATTCTTGACTATATGAACTTTGCCCAATGCTTAACACTGCTTGCCGGTGCCTATGGCATCCGTTTGCTTTTAAACTTAATACCGGCTGCGGTTACAAGGGTTTAATATGATTGTTTTATTTGAAGGCTTTCCTGGATCTGGCAAGACATATGATGCGGTTCGCAAAATACTGTCCAACTTAAAAATGGGCCGCAGGGTGCTGACCAACATTGACGGCCTGGACAATGATCAGCAGCGCCAAACCATCCAGCACTATACGGATCTTGATGATTATCAAATAAAGGATCTGTTGGTTTATTTAAATGATTCAGATATCAAACGCTTTTGGGAATTTGTTAACCCCGGAGATATCATCGTCATTGACGAGGCACAGGACCATTTCAACTCCAGGGACTGGCAGCAAGAATCCAACCGGCAATTTGCAAAGTGGGCCAGTTCCCACCGGCACAATGGAAACGATCTTTTTTTAATCACCCCCAACCAGACCCGGATAGAAAAATCCGTCCGGGATATGGTCGAGTGGTTTTATAGATACAAAAAATTGAACATGTTCGGTTCCCTTCTCCAAAAGGGGTATATCCGCTTTGCCTTTTACGGCCAGGATATCGAACCCATTGGCAAGAAAATCTGCAAATACGATACAGCTGTCTTTCTTTGCTATAAATCTTTTTTTGAATCCGATCTAAAAGAGCATGCCACCATGAAACATGCCAATATCCTAAAGCACCCCATCATTTTAAGCGTTCCGGTCGTTCTTTGCCTGATGATCTATTTTCTCAGTCAATCCAGTCTGTTTTCCGGGGATATATTCGGGGCAAAGGCGTTCCAGGAAAACCACCAGGCAGCTTTAACCCCTGCACCTGACGAACCGGTTCAATCCTCCCCTCCGGCAAACGTAGCCCGGCCCAAAAAACAGGTCATTGGTTACGTCAACGGCAAACCCATTTACCGAAAAGGAAACGGCTTTGAAATCGGTTCATAAGCTCATATTGTTATTTTTCTTTTTTGCTCTCTCCGGTTGCTCCAAGTCTCCGGTTAAAATAATGCCGGATCTGTGGCAGTCTGAAAACGCGTTTAAGCAATTAAAAGAAAATCCTGTAAAAATAAAAAAAGTCCGCGGGTTTATCACCACTGAGGACGG
>JANQML010000272.1 GCA_028280105.1 Desulfobacula sp.
CACCATCGTAGGGATCATCAAACCCTTCTGCTGTCTTTAGGAAGTGCCGTTTTTCCCGGATGGCATCAAATTGTTCATCACAATCCAGGGGACAACCGAAAAATTTTATGTTTTTATCATTTATCAAGGTCATTCAATGGTTTGGTCTTAGGGTTAACTCTCCTTCCGTTCAATGGATGAGGTATGGTAACCAGATTAAATCACCAAGTCAAGAAAAAAGTTTAAATATTAAAACATCTGATGTTTAAATCAATGATGGCTTTTTTATTTTTTCATGGTTTGTCTTGGGTATTGAAATCCTCACACGCGTTTCGCCTGGATATTTTATGACAATTTGAGTGAATTCTTCATGAGTCTCTTTAAAGACAAGAATGTAGATTAATATCCGTATAAAAATAAATGGTATGTTCCTTCCTTGGGGAGAACCGATTTTGCTTTATCTGTTCGTTACCGGTCGATTGCGGTATTGAAACTACCGTTTCACGGTCTTTGCCTGACAGCTAAAGCAAAATCGGTTCGTGACATACCCGGGCGGATTTCAATGCCCGGTACTTTTGCGTTTTCCAACGCAGTATCACAGCATCCCTTTTGGAGGGTTATTTAAAATAATCGTCCCTTGCTTTTCTTAACTGCCGGACGTTTTCCAATGGGGATCCCGGGGCGATGCCGCAACCCGGGCAGAGAAAATCGGTACCGTTTTCAAGGGCTGCCCAGGCTTCCTTGTAGGCATCTTCCGGGGTTCCCATGAACAGGGTGGTGGCCGTGGCAACATTACCGAAAATACGGACATCATTTTGATGCGCCACATGGACCGCCTCTTTCATGTTGGCCCCTTCTTCAATGCTTAAGCCTTTTACGCCGGTCTCACACATCAGGGGAATGATCAGGTCGGTGTTGCCGCAGATATGGAGAACCAGGGGGCCATTGGTTTTATCCGAAATTTCCGTGAGCATGGGAACCACGAATTTTTTAAACATCTTGGGACTCATCAGTGCCGGGCCGGCAGTGGGTTCGGCCATGACATAATAGTCTGCACCGTTGTCAAAGGCAAAGTTAATCACATCCACCATGGCCTGCTTGGTGATGTCCAGCACCTTTTCCACATCTGCTTTGCGTTTAAAGGTCCATTTCATAAAATCTTCCGTGCCCACCAGATTGGCCGCACAGGTAAAAGCCCCTTCGGATTCACCAAAGATAACTTTCTGATCCCCCACTTCTTTTTTGAGCAGTTCAAACTGTTTCTTGTATACCGGGAACCGGCCTCTTTCCAGAAAATCCAAAGGATAATCCAGGCCGTCCAGACTTTCTGCATAGGGGTGTTCTTTGATACAGTACTGCAGATCGATTTCAGGCTTACCCAGGCCGCAGCCAAACGCTTCGCTCATGGGGGTGATATCCCATCCCATGGCTTTAACCATTTCAAAACCCGCTTCTTCAGCAGACAGGGCAAGGGTGGCCATGGCTTCGGCATCTGTATCTGCCAGCGGCCGTTCAGCTCCGCATATCTTCATCAGCTCAACCAACCCGTAAGTGGTGGTGCAGCCGATCGGGGTCTTGTCCACGGGTTTTCCCATTAACTGGTTTAACACTCTCTCTTTTGCATTCATCTCTATCTCCTCTATAGTGGTTGTCAAAATAACGTTCCGATTAAATTTCTGATGCTAGGGGTTGAACAGCAAATGACGCCAAGACTGTCGGTCCTTTCAGAGAGTTTGACATTATCAGGACCTTTTTTTTTCGGAACATATTTTTGTCATTTGCCCTAATGATCCGCTATTGAGACTTCTGTTTTCTGTTTTCTGTTTTGCTTTGCTCTAAGCCGGACGATTTTGTTTTTGAACAGCGGTTGATAGATGATCCAGAATATGGCCAGCCACCCGAAGAGAATCGCCGTTAAATACTCATTGTCTGCAAAATACTGTTTGAGCAGATACAACCCTGCAAATACGATCACCATTCCGAGAATGGTAAACGGCAGACCGGCTTTGGCAAATAGGATCAGATTGGTTCTGGTTTCTTGCTTCCACATGGTTTCTCCCGGTTTTAATTGAGGTAATAGGTCGTTTATGGTAATCTACCGCGATCAGGGTGGTCGGCATGCCTTTATGGTCTAGGTAAAG
The DNA here is from genome assembly GCA_028280105.1 of Desulfobacula sp. GTDB lineage: Bacteria > Desulfobacterota > Desulfobacteria > Desulfobacterales > Desulfobacteraceae > Desulfobacula. Next base: position 2,121 of record JANQML010000272.1, read on the forward strand.
GTGATGCAGTATGCTAAAGCGCCGACCCCCTGACATCTTATCAGCCGGATCCGACTTTAACCTCTTTTTGAGGTTCAATTTCGGTTTTATCCCATTCCAATAAGAAGAACAGAATCGTTCCCACGAGCAGTGCAATGGTCGGTCCTGACCAGAACGCACTTCCCCAGAGTTTGACATAATTGGCAGATACCAGGGCGGCTCCCATGACACCTGCGATTCCCCGCTGTACATTGGTTTCACACATGGCAAATGCCAGATAGATGCACAAATACCCCTGAATCAGAAGGGTTAATCCGAAACCGATCAGTTTGGCAGGGAGGATGATCTGCACCAGGGGATGGAAAACCATGACAAGACTCATCCCCCAGAAAATAGATGTGGCACCGCCCCAATAGGAAGGTTCCTGCTCCGGTGTGGAGTGCTTGAACCGGTTGACCACCAAGGCCTGTCCACCAGTCCACTGGGGTCCGCAAAGGGGCAGAAAGGGCATGCAGAATCCCTGAAAGATATTTCTGAAGGCCGTGATGATATGGTTTCTGGGCACTTCAAAAACGATCTTTTCATCGGTTCTGGTTTTGTTGCAGTCATCAATCATGGTCTCCAGGACCAGGATGTCACCAAAGGCCAGCACATAGGCCACAATGGCCAGTGAAATAGCCGCCACCCATTGTTCCGCCGTCGGCATTCCAAGACCCAGCGCGGTAAAGGTGGAGATCATATCGCCAAAGGGCATGGCAATGATGAACCGGTCAAAAACCCCGGTTGGCGGAGCGATCTCACCTGTGGCTAAACCGGCGATATACCCGATGACAAATCCGGGTGCAATCCCGAATCCGGCAACCCATGCGAACAGGTTGGACTGTGCCCTGAAGCGCAGCGCCCGAGAAGAAAAGAGAATGAAAAAACTGCCCAAAGCGGCAATAATAAAGGCAATCGGCATTTGACCGATAAACGGCTGAGCCGGGTTGAACACCCGCATCAGGGACGCAAACCCGGCTCCCAGCAGAATTCCGGAGCGCATGGAAACCGGAAAATGCTTGATGACCCACCGCGTGATTCCGGTCAAGCCCAGGACAAGGAAAATAACACCCACCAATACCTGCAGGGCGATCAATGCCTTTATCCGTTCGGGTCCGGCCTCAAATCCGGTTAAATAGGAAATGTACAGGGGAATCCCTGCCGTAATCCAGCCGCTGATGGACGGATCACCAAATGAGGTGTGGAGCAGATAAAAGAAGTTGTTGATAACCACCATCAAAACCGCCACTTCAATGGGGATTCCCAGGACTTTGACCATGGCAGCCGTAATACCCAGCGGCACACAGCTTAAAATGGCTCCCTGGATAAAATCCTGATACTCAATCCGGTAGTGAACAAACGGAATACGCAGTTTTAGCGGCCCGCCTGCGTAGGGCAGCTCCTGCCCGTTGTCTTGCATCGCACTCATCCATATTCCTCCTTGTTATAAGATTAATATTAAGTTCATACGGAACAGGAACAGCTTATCCACCCCTTATCCTTATGAACGAGGTGTTTTCCTAAAGCACCATGTCGATCAGCTCCACCAGATCGTAGACCTTTAAATCACTTTTCAGCCTTTTCGACCCTTCGTTCAGGTTGTAGTGGCAGAACGGACAGATAGAGACCATCTGTTCGGCACCGGTATCCAGGGCTTCCTGAACCCTCAGCCCGGCGTTTTTAACCGCCCAGTCTCCGTATCCGGTCATGACACCGCCGCCGCCGCCGCAGCAGTAGGAGTTGGCACGGATCCGTTCCATTTCAGTGAACTCAATACCCGGTATGGCACCCAGAATTTCCCTGGGAATGTCATACAGGCATTCGGCTTCGCTTTTTCCCAGGTAAGATCCTTTCCACTGCCGGGAGCCGTCTTGGTCCACCTCATAATCGATCATATGGCGCCCGGTGTGGCAGGGATCATGATAGGTCACCTTCCAGGGCAGTTCTTTGGTAAATGCCATGTTGCCGTCTCTGAACTGTTTGAACAGGAATTCGGTGGTGTGAATGACCCTGATTCCACCCAGGTGATCTTCATATTCATCAGACAGGCTGTAATCTTTTTTAATGGCCCTGAAACAGCCGGCGCAGGATGTGACAATGGTTTCCACGCCGTGATTCTCCCGAAGATCTTTAAATGTTTTCATGTTGGTCTCCGCCACCCGTTTAAACTCTTCGGTATCCCCCAGTCTCATGGCGGTGGAACCGCAGCAGATCTCATTTTCACCCAGGATGCCGAAATCGAGGCCGAGTTTTTGAAAAATCGAGGCCGTTGCCACGGGAAAGTTTCTCACCGGCAGGTTGAATGCCCCGGTGCAGCCCACATAAAAGAGGATCGGCGCATCTTTTTTCATGATGTTCTTGATCGGTTTTTTTGCCTTTTTAAACGGCCGGGTCCAATCGGTTCTGACCCTTCTGGGGCCCTGATACGGGTTGTTGTAACTTTTCAGGGACTGGGCAATGACCTTCTGTGTTGGCATGGGGCCGACCCCGTCTTCCACGGCCTTTCGGCGCATGGCTTCCATAATTTCCGGGATTACGGGTTTATGGTCCAGTTCACACTGGTTCTGACAACCGGTGCAGATGGTGCACCGGTAAATATCATTGAGAAATGCTTCGGTCCACTCCAGATCACCGTTTAATAACCCCCGGGCAAAGGCGATCTTTCCCTTGGATGCCATGTTGCCGTCATAACCGAATTCCACACCGGCCGGACAGATTTCACCAAAGGTGGCCGGAGGGCCGAAATCATAAGCGGTCTTACAGTTTCCACAGGCCGTGCATCTCCAGACTGATTCTTCAAGTTCTTCCAATGTAGGAATATCCCAGTTCATACATACCTCCAAAATATTTACAGCGAAAATGGTTTAAAACGGGGTTTTCAGGCTGTTAAAACGCCAGTTTCCCGGTGTTCATAATGTCGTTGGGGTCAAGCATCTGCTTGGTCTTTTTCAACAGCTCGACATATCCGGGGTGGGCTCTTTTATTAATCTCCTTTCCAAAGTCCACAGGCGGCTTATACGGGATTCCGCCGGCATCCAGGTCGATTTTCAGGCACTCGATAATGGCCTGCCTGGCATTTTCAACGGTTTCCGGCGTCTTTTTGGGAAAGGGGATCATGGCCCTGAGCATGCCGTAATGAACACCGCGATAGTTGGTCACACGGACGGAAGGGGAGAGGTTTCTGGAGACCAGTATCTCTTTCCAGCCCTCATAGACCTCTTCCCACTTGTTCACCGGTGTAAAGGTTCCGGGCCATGAAATACCGGCACCGGCCTGTTTGGTATAATTTTTGGTAGATCCGACAATCTGGCTGGGCAATTGGGTTCTGGCCCGGAGTGCTTCTTCCGGGTAATTGGTTTCTTTGAGTGTCGATCCGTTTTGGGTCTCTTCATCCATGACCATCCGCCAGATCTCCTCTCTGGCCTCTCTTTCTTTTTCAGTCCAGGAAAAGGTCGTGGCAAAGGAAATCCATTCCGGCATGTTGTCCGGTTTGGGTTTATAAGGGTAGGGGATGGGAACCTGGGAGAGCCACCAGGAGACACCGGTCAGGTCATCACAGATTTCATAATTGCCAAGGGTTCTCAGATATGAGGCCATGTGGCCGATGTTTTCCGTGGATGCGGTAAACACCTTGAGGATCGGGGGGGTCGGATGGACCCTGACACTGATCTTGGTGACCACCCCTGTGGTGCCGAGCCAACCGGTGAATAACCCGTCCACTCTTGGCAGCGGCAGGCAGGAGTGCCATGAATCCTCCTGGATGGCACAGGAACCGGCACGGACCAGTTCTCCGGTCGGAAGGACAACCTCCATGGACGTGATCTCTTCACTATTCAGTCCGTAACGGCCGCTCAATCCGCCGATACCGTGGCTGATCGCGTTTGACGATACAGATGACGACGGAGGGCCGACAGGCCAGCTCCATCTTAGATTTCGTTTGGCCAGTTCACTGGCCAGATGGGCATGGGAAACCCCCGGTTCAATAACGGCATAGTGGGACTCTTCATCAATACGGATGATCTTGTTCATCCGTTTCATGTCCAGTAAAATACCGCCGTTCTCCGGCAGACATAATCCGCCGATGTTGGTTCCCGCCGTAAACGGGGTGACGGAGATCTTTTCCTGATTGGCAAACCTCATGACCTCCTGAACCTGTTCGACGCTGGTGGGCATGACAACATAATCCGGTAGCTTGGGACTTACAAAGGACAGGTCATAAGAGTAGGCATAACGGATATGGACATGATCCGTGGCATTCTTCTCACCGACAATCTCACGCAATCTTTGGGTAATTTTAGAATCGACTTTGGATTCTTTCGGCATTCCGGTCATTTATTCCCTCCTGACTATTAAAGTTTTCCAGCCTATTCAATCTAAAGGGCAGCAAACTCTTTTGGATCGGTTTCCAGAATTTGGACGCACCTCTCCGACTGAATAGTTCCTGAATCATTAAACACGATTCAGGACACATTCCTGAATGCAATGACGTCACATCTGAGTACTATGGTGGTTTTGCCTAAAAGAAGCCAAACGGCTTCTATTTCTGCTTAAGTAATCCTTTTTCCGTAATGATCATACTGCCGCCTTTACTGGCAAGCATCCCCTTTTCAACGTCGGTGATGTGGTCGATCATGGCAAGAGCGGCAAGTTCCGGATCACGTTTTCGGATGGCTGTTACTATTTTTTTATGGCCCTCACAGACCATGTGCAAAAATGCCTCATCCGTATGGACAATCTGTTTAATGTTGATTAATGCGGTTTGAACACTTTCCACAACCAGGCTGAGAATTTTATTACCCGCGATTTCAACCAGCTTTTTATGAAACGCACTGTCCAGGTCACTCATGAAATTTTTTCCATCCGGTTCCTGCTCCATGGCATGAATCATTTGCTCCAGCTCTTCAACATCTTCCGGTGTCGCCTTTTCCGCACAGATTCGAACGACCTGGGGCTCGATGAATATCCGTGTCTGGGTATATTCGTTCAGGCCCGGATTTTGAAAAAAAAGGTAGTTGACCAGTGCATCTTTAACCGTTTTAAGGTCGACCTCTTTTACAAAGGCACCGCCGGACATGCCCTGACGGATTTCAAGAAGGCCGTAGGCCTCAAGGACACGATAGGCCTCTCTGAGAGATGATTTGCTTACCCCGAAATGTTTGGCAAAATCTTTTTCCGGAGGGAGTTGGTCCCCGATTTTGATCTCACCGGCCAGGATGGCACTGCGGATCTGTTCAACAATATTCTGAGAAATTCGGCTCGATTTTACAGCTTCAAATTTAAATGTCATTGGATTAATTCAGCCCTCAATATATTAAAATTATAGTCCTTTTACAGGTTTTGTAATTCGATTACATTTTATGAAAAAAATGTCAAGAAATATTTTAAATATTAAAAGATCAGATGTTTTAATATTTTTTGTTGACATTTAAATTTCATTTGACTACGAAGATAATGCACCTGAATATTGTGGTGGTATTCACAACAACCGAATTAACAAAACCGAATTATTAATAAGGAAAGACAATGGGAATTAAAATCGATGCCTTAAAATGCACCAATTGCATGGCGTGTGAAATGGTCTGCAGTTACCACAGGGACGATGGATTTGCCTTTCTCTCCTCGTGCATTGTGCCCTACAGAGCCCGTGAAAAAAAAGATTACTTCGGTGTACTGTTAAAAGAAGAAGATCTCCTTATCGTCGCCCGTCCGGAAGGCCTAGAAGTCAATAAAATCGGTGAAGCGGCAGACCCGGATAAAGAGGCCGACGCTTCTGCCAAACCCATGCTCCTCAGGGAAGGGTGTGATCTGTGCGAGGAGATGGATGATTACGGCCCCATGTGCGTTGAATTCTGCCCGACAGACGCGATTACCCGGGAATAGCGACTCAAACCGCCCGAACCTGTCCGGGTTTGCGGCAACAGACAATGAAGGCCTGTATTTGTCAATGTGGAAAATATTTAGGGCGTCATAGGAAAAGGAGAAGACCGGATGGAATATTTATCAACTGAAAATATCTTAATCATCGATTTGGATGCAGCCGAAGTTGAGGAAGAAGAACTGGAAGATAGCCTGGTCGAGGAACGAATCGGCGGCATCGGCATCACCTCTTATCTCTATGAAGAATACAAAGACGATGATCCCATTATCATCGGAACGGGATTGCTCACAGGGACCACTTTTCCGGCATCCGGAGCCGGCCAGATAACGGCAAAAAGCCCGGTGACCGGAAAGCTGTGCCATTGCCCGGTCACCTACAAGGTGGGCCTGGAAATCAAATATTCTGGTTTTGACTATATTGTCGTCAAAGGCAGATCCGCCAACTCCGTCTACCTCTGGATACATGACGGTGTGGCCGATATCAGCGATGCCGGAAGCCTCTGGGGCAAGGATGTCTGGCAGGCAACCGATGATCTGAGAGCCGAAATCGGGGATGATCTGCTCCAGACCATGTTCATCGGCCCTGCCGGGGAGAACGGCTCTGACTATGCACAGGTCTGCTTCAACCACTGGAACAGCCCGGACCGGTTCGGACTGGGAAAATTATTCGGTTCCAGGAATTTAAAGGGACTGGCATTCAGGGGGATGGGGATGATCGAAGTGGCAGATCCGGAAGAGTATGTTGAACGGTCCCTTGACATTCTCAAAGATATAAAAACCAATGCGTTTATGCGTCAAAAAGGCGTCGGCCCGATGCTGGCGTCGTTAGGCCATGCGGATATGACTGAGTGGCTGGCACCGGTGGTCCATCGTCACAGTGCGGATTATTTTACCCCCTATGCCACAAATACCGGTCTCTTTACGGATGAGTCCCCGGACCGTTTGGAAGAATCCGAACAGGATGAGCCCGGTGTTCTGGTATCTGATATATTTGCGTTACTCAGTTTGAAAAAAATCGGGCTGACAGCGCCGGATGCGGGTCAGGTGCTGAAAGCCTGTGCCAAATACGGTATCGACCCCTTTGCCGTGGCCGAACTCAGCGGCGGTTCCACCCCGGATGAATTGACCGGATCGTTTGATACCCTTCGGGGGGCTTTGAATATTCCGGGCAAAGAACTGTTTACCCCCTGGTGTCCGACCCGGCCGATCTTCAATGATTTCGGCCTGTCCGATGATGATACGTTAGATTGGTGGGAGAGGAGGCAGGCTCTGTCCATGATTTTCGGTATTCAACCCATGTTTGCCCTCATGTCGCCGGAACTGACAGAAGAAAATATGCTGGAACTGGCCGGGATAGGGACGGAACTGGAACTGGATCAGGATCTTCTTGATTCGGTTATCAACGATATTTGCGGCTAAGCCACTGGTGATCGCGGAATGAGACCGGGAACCGGTATTGCCTCTTCGGACGGTTCTCCCGGTCCGCTCCAATAAGTTTGCAAGCCAACAACAACTCTTTTACCAAAGAGATCCGTTGATGAAGTCAAAACTGCCGAACTCAAAACTGCCCAAGATAGGTATATACGCCGGTTCAGGAACCTCCCATTCCTGGCTCTGGTTTGTGGATCTGTTTGAAACAGCCGGTCTTTACCACCTCTTTTTTCTGAATGAACAAGATGTGCGGCAAGGGCACTTAAACCGGCTGGATGTTCTGGTGATATCCGGCGGGGACACCTTTGCCGTGGCAGCCGCCCTGGGCAGAAGCGGTGCTTTGGCGATTGAACGGTTTGTCGGAGATAAGGGCACCTATATCGGCTCCTGTGCCGGGGCATATTTGCCCATGAAATCCAGCAAAAAACCGTTGGATCTCTTCAATTTCGTTGATGTGAAGATTACGAACCTGAGTAAGATATTGCCTGAAATGAAAATTCAGACCTGTAAATTCAGCACAGCATACGGGTGTGATTTCATATTTCACCCGGTCAGGGAGTCGGTCCGTTTGAGACGGATAAACGCCGGCAATCAAAAAAGTTGGCAAAAAAGTCGGCAAAAAGACCGGTCGGGAATCGGCCGGGAATTTGATGCCCCGCTTTACGGCGGTCCTGGAATGGTTCCTCAGAACCCATCCTGGACCCTGGCTGAATATGCCGGTTTTACAAACAAAACTTTGTTTTTAACCGATCATGAAATTGCAACGAAGACACTTGTCGGCCATGGGGCCGTCCTCCGTGTTCCCTATAAAAGGGGCTGCTTTTATCTGCTGGGTCCTCATCTGGAACATCCGGGGTATCCAAAAGCCAATCAATTTATTGTTGATGCCGTGGTCGTTGAAACCCGGTCTGCCGATAACAACGGAACTCTTTCATCCCGCCAATCGGATGAGCGAAATGAAGATCCGTGGCAGACGGTTACCGGAAAAAAGGCAAAGGCACTTTTATTGCCTCTCAGACGGGAACTGATCAATTCAAGAATCACGGCCGGAAGCCTGGAATTTTTGCCCGTACAATGGCTCATTGGTCGGAAAGTCTATGAGCCGCAAAAAATAAGGGTTTTTCTGGAATCCCTGTGGCAGCGGCTGAAGAGGCTTGAAAAGGAAAAAATGCTGAAGGTCAGCCCTGAACGCTATGAAACGATTGTTCATACCGCAACCGGGCTGACCCGGGATTTAAGACGGATGAAACGTCGGGTTGACAGAAAAGAAGAGAGTCTGAA
>JANQML010000290.1 GCA_028280105.1 Desulfobacula sp.
TATCTTTCTCTCCCCGTGCGACACCCCTTTTGTCGATTCCCGGATCATTGAATATATCATTGATCAGATCGAACCTGGGTATGATGTGATTATTCCCCGGACAGACGGCGGGCTTGAACCCCTGTCGGCTGTTTATTCAAAAGAATGTATCCCCCTGATTGAGACCAACCTGGACCAAAAAATATTTATGATTAAAAAAATTTTCAGGCGTAAAAAAGTGAAGGAAATTTCAGCAATAAAATTAAAAGAGCTGGATCCGGACATGCAGTTTGTATTCAATGTGAATACACCTGAAGACCTGGATACAGCCGAAAAACTATATAGAAAGTGACGAGAAAAAATGGAGAGAAACATTGCGGATTTAATCGATGAGATCAAACAACACCCGGATTACTCAAAGGCTGGAATGATATTGTGCCACAACGGTGTGGTGCGGAAAACCAGCCGGGAAGGAGATGTTGTATCCGGCTTGAAAATCCGGGTGGACCATGACCGGCTGAAACAGGTTTTGGAAGATCAAAAACAGATGCCGGGTATTATCGATATCCTGATTCATATTTTCGAAGAAAGAGATCTGGTGGTGGGCGATGATGTCATGTATCTTTTGGTGGCAGGGGATATCCGGGAAAATGTACTGGCATGCATGGCCGATACATTGAATCGGGTTAAAAAAGAGGTCACCTTCAAGACACAATTTTTTATTGATTAAGGTATTGCAGATATTCAACAGGTTGATCAAAACCAAAAACAATTAAAAAGTGGGAAAAATGACTGAGTTTACACACCTGGATGAAGAGGGCCGGGTCCGCATGGTGGATGTGGGTGAAAAAGAGGATACCCAAAGAACGGCCGTGGCAAAAGGCCGGGTCCGCATGTCCGAAGAGACGCTCTCCCGGATTATGGATGCCCGGATAAAAAAGGGAAACGTACTTGAAACCGCCCGGATTGCAGGCATCATGGCAGCCAAAAAAACATCGGATCTGATTCCCATGTGCCATCCGTTAAATATTACCCATGCGCAGATCGATTTTTCTTTTGATACGGTGAATTTTGCCGTTGATATGGAGGCCCGGGTCTCACTGGCCGGGAAAACCGGTGTGGAGATGGAGGCGTTAACCGCTGTCTCCGTTGCCGGGCTGACCATTTACGACATGTGCAAATCCCATGACAAGGCCATGGAGATCGGCCGGATTCATTTGGTTTACAAATCAGGAGGTAAAAGCGGAACATATACTGCAAAATAACCCGGTTTCCCTTGAAAATCTCATCTGGCTGGGGAGCGGATTTTGTTTGGGAGCCCTGGTCTGCGCCATCCTGGTGAAGGCAACCGGGCTTTTTTTTTCAAAACGGATCAAATTTTTATCCGAGGAGGCGTTGTTCAATAACTCCAACCGCTTTATGGCTCTGGCGGATCAATATTTTTCTTCCTATGTCAGAGAGGCAAAAAAAGAGTTTGAAGTGAAAGGGGATGAACTGCTGCGAACCATAGATCCGGTGAAACAGACGCTTGACCGGTATGAAACCCGGCTTGGTATCATGGAAAAAGACCGGGAAAAGGCCTATGGTTCCATTACCGAGCGGCTGTTGGAAATGGGCCGGACCCAGACCCTTTTGCATATGGAGACCAATAATCTGGTCAAGGCGTTACGGGTTCCCCATGTAAGAGGCCGCTGGGGAGAGCTGACATTGAAGCGGGCAGCGGAACTGGCCGGGATGTCCGCGCACTGTGACTTTTTTGAGCAGGTGGTTTCGGCAAGTGGCAAAGGGGCGATCCGGCCGGATATGATCGTTACCCTGCCGGAGAACCGGAAAATTATCGTTGATGCTAAAGTCCCGCTGATGGCCTATCTGGATGCCCTGGAAGCACACGATGAAACCGAACGGGAAGCACGGATGAGAGATCACGGCAGGCAGGTCATGAAGCATGTCCGGGATCTTTCTTCCAAACAATACTTTGAGCAGATCCATCCGGCCCCGGAATTTACAATCCTCTTTATCCCGGGTGAGAATTTTTTTTCTGCCGCTCTAACCGTTTATCCCGATCTGATCGAACAGGGGGTGAAAAGAGGGGTGATTCTTGCCACGCCCACCACCCTCATTGCCCTTTTAAAAGCGGTATCTTACTCTTGGAAACAAAAAAAGAGTTATGAGCATGCAAGGGATATCCAGGTGCTTGGAAAGGATCTGTTCACACGGTTATGCGGTATGACAGATCACCTGAACCAACTGGGAAAAGATATTGAGAAGACGGTGGCAAGCTATAACCGGACTATCGGTTCCATGGAAACCCGGGTGATGTCCACGGCAAAAAAACTTGAAGGTTTGGAGTTGTCCGGCCAGACCGTCGCCCAACCGAAAGCAATTGACGAAACAAGTATCCGTACAAAGGAATTCAACAGGCAGAAACATGAAAATTAACCCTATTTTTTTTTTACACCGGATGCGCATGGTGGCGACTGTGATGCTCTTCTTTACCGTATGGGGCTGTGCACCGGGCAAACAGGAGACGATCACCCGGTTGAACTCTTTGAAAGCCCTTAAACCCAATGCATATCCGGTTTTTACAGACGCGTTCGGGTTTCAAGGACTGGATGGATCCATTGATCAAAGCCTTGTCTATTTTAAACGGGTCCCTTTTGATCGGACATACCAGTACGGAGAGCAGGTATTTACCGCTGCGCACATGATTGTTTCCCTTGAAACCCTTAAAGAATATTTGAAAACTAATCCTTCTGAAAAAGAATTAAACCGATTTCTGGCATCGCGTTACCTGGTCTATGAATCTGTTGGAAATGAGGCTGAGCAGGTATTATTTACCGGATATTATGAGCCGACATACGAGGGCTCCCTGGTTCAAACCGATGAATATACCATCCCGATCTATTCCAAACCAGAGGATCTTCTATCGATTGACCTGGCTGCGTTTTCAGATAAGTATAAAGGGCATAGACGGCTTAAGGCAAGGGTGAATAAAGCAGACAACCGGGTGGTTCCCTATTATTCCAGAGCACAGATCAATGCCATTGAGGATTTCCATCTGCGTTCCGAACCGGTTGCCTGGCTTAAAAACAGGGTAGACCGGTTCTTTTTGGAAATCCAGGGGTCTGGCCGGGTAAAACTGGATACAGACGAAGAAATTCAGGTCCACTATGCGTCATCCAACGGTAATGCATACACCTCTGTGGGCCGGTACCTGATTGGAAAAGAGGAAATCGCAAAAGAGGATATGTCCATGCAGGCCATTCGTAAATGGCTTGAGCAGCACCCGGAACGGGTGGATGAGGTGCTTCACCAGAACGAAAGCTTTGTCTTCTTTCAAAGGCAAACAGACGGGCCCAAAGGGAGTATCGGCGTCAAGGTGACGCCCATGCGTTCCATTGCCACCGACTACAGAATTTTTCCCAGGGGAGCGTTATGTTTTATCCAGACCCGTCTGCCGGATCAGGAGACGCTTCAACCGTTAAAAGAATGGCCAAAGGCCTCCTTTTTTGTCATGAATCAGGATACGGGCGGCGCCATCCGGGGGCCGGCAAGGGCGGATCTGTTCTGTGGAAACGGGGTATATGCCGAATTCACGGCAGGGCATAAGAATGTATATGGAAAAATGTATTTTCTGGTGTTAAAGCCGTGAGACGGTCAGCCCTGATCCACCATCAAGGCACCGCCTGCTACGTTGCCTGCGGTCGTTCCTCCCTGCGGAGTATGGCTGATACGCCCTCAGTCGTCACGCCTTGCCGCCTTGCATCCGGCACCTTGCTGATGGCCAGGGATAGTACGAAACCCATGACTCAAACCATATATATGAAAATTTGATGGTGGATTTAGGTCAGATCGAACTTTTATGACATACCCGGATGGATCCTTCTATCCGGGTTATACCGGGTTATATCCATTCAACGTCATCGGGATGAAAACGGATGGTCACCTCTTTTCCCGGATAAAGGTTCTCTTTGCTGATCTGATCGGGTGACAGGCTCAGATCAAAGCTCAGTGTTCCGATCCTGATGTTTACCATGATCAGATTCTGCCGGGTTTCAAGATGCATGGAAATGATCCGGCCGCCAACACGATTCATGCCTGGGCGATCTGTTTTGAAGCTGCCGTTGATATAGGTTTTTTCCTTTTTTATCATAGCCGTTGACTTGCCGGGTTCCGGTGCCTTTAACCGCAGATTCTGTTCCCTGTCCAGCCGTTTGATTACCATGTGCCCGTCTTTTGGTTCAAAGGGACCGGTAATAATATTTTCAATTCCGATGGAAAACAATTTTCCGTTGCGGATGGAGACCTGATGGTCGCTGACGGAAAAGAGCCAGGACAGGTCATGGCTGGCGATTACCAGGGTGGTGCCCCAGCTGTCCCGTGCGTTTAATGAGGCCTCTCGGATGAGTTTTGCACTTTCGGTGTCCACGCTGGCAATGGGTTCGTCCAGCAGCAGGATTTCCGGCTTTAGGATCAGCCGGGCGGCCATGGCAACCCGCTGAGCTTCCCCACCGGACAATTCATGCCACATGCGCTGGGAAAATCGGCTGAAATCAAGCCCGACACTTGAAAGCACGGTTGACACCCGCTGTTTGATATTACCGGTATCTTTCCGGATCTTAAGGCCATAGGCGATGTTCTCAAAAACCGTTCGTTTTAGCAGGTAGGGTTTTTGGGTTAAAAGGGTTATTTTAGAACGAATCGTGGGTGAGAACGGTTTTTCCGCCCGTCCTTTGTAGCGGATACTGCCGTGGCTGGGTTTCTGAGTAAAGGCCAGAAGCTTGAGTAAGGTGGTTTTTCCGCTTCCATTGGGGCCGATCAAGCCGGTGATGGAGCCTTGGCAGATATCAAACGACTTGATTCCCAGCACCTGTTTGTCACCGTAAAAATGTTGAATATCCGTCAGTTGGTATATGGGAGGATTGAGGTTCATTTTTTTTGATCACTGTTTTCTGAAAAAACTGAGAGACAGGTTAACGGCAAATGCGATACTGATCAATACCAGGCCCAGGGCAATGCCGTCTGCAAATAACCCCTTGTTGGTCTCCAGGGCAATGGCCGTGGTAATGGTCCGTGTGTGATATTTGATGTTACCGCCAACAATCATGGAGATACCGACCTCGGTCATGACCCGGCCATAGGCCGTTACCACTGCAACCAGGATCCCGTAACGGACTTCCCACAGGCAGGTGAAGAGGATATTTCGTTTTCCCGCCCCCAGGGTCGCCAGGGTCAGTTTTAATTCAGAATCAATGCCTTCAATGGTGGACGCGGTAATGGCTGCCACAATGGGAAATGCCAGAATGGCCTGGCCAACGGCAATACCACCCAGGGTAAACAGCAGGCCGAATTCACCCAGCGGCCCCTGGTGGGAGATAAATGCATAGACCATAAGGCCGATAAAGACGGTTGGAAGGGAGAGAAGGGTGTCTAAAACGGTACGAAGCTGTTTTTTTCCTCTGAAATCAAAGTATCCCACGACAAAGCCAAAGGGCAGGCCTGCTCCGATGCTTAACAGCATGGAGCAGGAAGAGACTTTTAATGTGGCCAGGATGGCCGACCAGGTGGATTCATCACCGTAGAAAAGCAGTCCGATGGCTTTGATAAAGCCTTCGAGAATAAAGTCCATATTACCCTTTGCCTGTTGTTGTAAATGATCAGTCAGCCATGATCCTGCGTCATATCATGACCACCGGATCGACAACTATCTGGCATTGGGAACAAACAATGTCTTCCCCAGCAGCCTGAAATCTTTTATCAGTTTTTGCGTGGAAGGGGAAGCCATCCAATCGGCAAATTTCAGGGCCAGTTCGTAATTTGCATTGGGGCAGTTCTTGGGATCAAGGGTCAGCACACTGTACTGGTTTAATAAGATTTGATCGCCTTCAACCACTACGTCTAACGACGCTTTTTCACCCTGTGAGGACAGGTATTTGATAAATGATCCGCGGTCGGTCATGGTATACCCCTGTCTTTCCTGGGTCATTGTGATGGTCGTGCCCATCCCCTGACCGGTCTGAACATACCATTTTTCTTTTTCCGGCAGGGCAATACCGGCGGTTTTCCACAACAGTTTCTCTTTTTTGTTGGTACCGGAGTCATCTCCGCGGCTCATAAAGACGGCCTGTTTGTCTTTTATTGCCGTCAGTGCTTCACTCACGCCCTTGCCTTTGATTCCTGCGGGATCGGATTTCGGGCCGACAATGACAAAATCGTTGTACATGATCTCAACGCGGTCTTTCCCATATCCGTTTTCAATGTATTTTTTTTCAGCAGGCGGGGCATGGACCAGCAGAACATCCACATCACAGTTTTGACCCAGTTTCATGGCTTTTCCGGTTCCCGTGGCCGTCCATTTGAGTTCAACATTGGTCTCTTTTTCAAAGTGGGGTTTCAAATAATCCAGAAGGCCTGTGCCGTCTGTGCTGGTGGTGGTTGCCATCATTAAAGAGCTGTTGCCGGCCTGGACGCTTAGAGCAAATAGAATTGTCAGCAAAAAGACAATGGTTTGCAAAAAGACAATGGTTTGCAAAAAAGGACGTTTGTGCATTTCAAGATCTCCATGTTAAATGATTCAGAAA
Source organism: Desulfobacula sp. (assembly GCA_028280105.1). Classification (GTDB taxonomy): domain Bacteria; phylum Desulfobacterota; class Desulfobacteria; order Desulfobacterales; family Desulfobacteraceae; genus Desulfobacula. Next base: position 6,561 of record JANQML010000290.1, read on the forward strand.
AATTTGGGATGGAGATATGTTAATCCGGTTAGATGGTCAATTAAATTCAACCGGATTCCTTAAAAAAAGAAATCGGCTTACCTAAACAAACCAAAAATGACAGATGGCTATCGGTCTTTCAAAAAAACGGCGTGATATTCATCTTCAGACAGGTGCGTTTTTAGTTTTTGATTGATTAAAAGATAGAGTTCTTCCACTTCCCGGTCAGAAAGCCTTGGCAGTAAAAGCGTCATGAAAGAATCTTCTGAGAATTTTTGAAGATAAAAGAGCAAGGTCTCCCTGTCCGTTTCCGGATCAAGGCCAAATGCTCCCAAACCGTTATAGTCATGCACAAATTGATGGGTATCTTTTTTCATGACGTTTACTCTTTTGGATCATATCCTTTTTCCGTGATGAAATGAATGGCACAGGATGACCGGTGTTTGCAGTAAAGTGTCCGGTCGTTGCATCTTAAACACGCTTTGCACAGGTAAAAACCATGTTTCTCGCACCGGTAAGCCGTCTCCCTGTGCGGGTGTTGTTTGCATTTTCCCAAATTATAGAGGCCTTAAGTGATGAGAGTTCAATTAAAACCACCTCTTTTAAGTAACAAATTGTTACTTAAAAGAGGTGGTCTTAAAATAGTGTCAGTTTATAAAGGCATTTTCAGCTGCCGCATATAGTTTATCCAAAGGGAGCGGTTTTGAAAAAAAATTTGTGAATCCGGCGGCTTCATACTCCTTGTCCTTACCAACGGGTGAAAACCCGGTGACGGCATAGGCGACGGCTTCAGGCGTCTTTTTAATGATTTTCCGGCAGAGATCAACCCCGTTAATTCCCGGTAGATTCAAATCGAGAAACATCACCCGTATGGATTCCTGTTCCAGCAATTCCAGGGCCTTTTCACCTGATTCGGCACTGAAAACCGTATATCCTTTTATTGTCAGCGCAGTGGTAAATAAATTGCGGATGCACGCTTCATCATCCACGATTAATATTTTCTTTTTTTTCATTGATGACCTTATCTGATTTTTTGCGACCCCATTTTTAAACCGGATTGAGCAAAAATGCAATCTTTTTTTTAATCGAATATTGGGGGCTGTCCAAGGTTGGGGTTTACATCGGAAGAAAAATTTTTTATATTTTTTGCATATACGATTCTTTTCCGCCACACCGTTCAAAACAATACACAAGGAGATCCCATGGATTTCAAAGCGCTCGGATCCCGGCTGGGGATTGATGAAGAAGATTTTATGGAGCTGGTTGAACTCTTTATCACCACCACGCTTGATGATATTGAGAAAATAAGGCAGGGGCTGACGGACAATAATCCGGTGGATGCCGCTGCTGCTGCCCACTCCATCAAAGGGGCGGCCGGCAACCTGGGGCTTGATGATATTTATTCCCTTTCCAAGAAAATGG
>JANQML010000349.1 GCA_028280105.1 Desulfobacula sp.
TGTACAAAGGAACCATTTATGCCTTTCGGTCAAAACTGACGGGTATCATCTCAAAACCGTCCAAACTGATGTTTATCGAATATCCCCGGAAAATTGAGCATCATGAACTTCGTTCACACAAGCGGTTCAAGTGCAGTATTGTTACTCAGACAGAGTTGAATCAAAAGGAACGGGGCGGAGTTATTGAGAATATCAGCATGGGCGGATGCCTGTGCACCGTTGAAACATTTTCATCAGACACCCATCTGGCGACCCGTATTTTAAACGATACCATGCCGTTGAGATGCCGGTTCCCGGGTTCAAAAAGAGAAGTCAGCTTCATGGGCCGGGTGAGGAATGCGAAAAAAAAGGCAGATGAAATCGCTGTGGGGCTTGAGTTTATTCACCCGGGTCCAATGGACGAAGCCCAGCAGATTATCAATCATTATATTCAATTAATCGAATATTCCGGTGAGAATGTATAATCCCGGTTTTTCTTTTATAACGGCTTTTAGAATAGGCGGCTATCCCTTTTTCCAGCGTTCCAATTTCTCAAAGGCTGATTGGCCGGCCTTTAACAGCATATCGATATTACAGGGTTTTTTAAAATAGTCTTCAAACCCGGCTTCTCTGCATTCTGCCAGCTCAAAAAGAGATGCATATCCGGTGATGGCATAGATAATGGCTGTAGGAATCTGTTTTTTTACTTTCCGGCACAGATCAATCCCGTCTAATCCCGGAAGATTCAGATCAAAAAACATGACATGAATTTTTGTCTCTTCTAAAACCGCGAGTGCATCTTCTCCACTGGAGGCTGTTTCCACTTCATAGCCGGATCTTATGAACATCTGTTTTAATAATGTTTGTATCGCTTGTTCATCATCGACAACTAAAATTTTTTTTTCAACCATCGTCAGTTCCTTGGTCAAATTGTCTTTGTTGGCATTGCAGAGGCTTTATCAATATCAATTATTTTTTGTTTAAGATACGGTTTTGTTTCGTATTTGGTTATGGTTGTAAGCTTGTTTACAATAGCGCTAATCCGCTCAGCCTGGACCTGTATTTCCTTAAGGTTGTCAGTCTGTTTCCCGCTCCGGGGGGGATCTTTCATCAGCAATTGAGCAAATCCGAGAAGACTCATCAAGGGCTGGTTGATTTCATGGCAAACCGCACCGGTGGTTTCAACGACAGCAGCCAGCTTTTCTTTTTCAATTCGTGTCGCTTCATGCTGCTTGGCTGCCGTTGTATCTTCAATGATTAATAAAACCGCCGTCTCACCGGATAAGTTAAGCGGAACCGTTGACATTTTCAGATGCCTAAGACCGATCTTTTTAAACGTCATTGACGTTTCAAGCTCAGAAACGGGGTGGTTCCGCTCCAACGTTTCCTTTACCGCGCCCCGCAACACACACCGTTGACAATTTTCACCGAAACCGCATCCTTTCCGGGCGTTATAATGATTGACACAGCCAAACGCTTCACCGCCCACCCGGCCCACCAGCTCGGTTTTATGTTTGCCCGTAAAACCGGAGGTTTTTTGATTGGCCAAAACGACAATATTCTGTTTGTCAATCACGGAGATTGCCATGGGAAGTGAGTTAACCAGATTGGAAATACCCTGTTTGGTGTAAATTTTCGATGAATCCGCCGGTCCGTTCATCAGCAAGGCAACCTTTTTCTCATATGGATAATCAGCATAACCATTATTCCCGGTTTGTGCATTACATTGTTTAAAGTTGAACTTATTTTGGATCACGCCTCAGCGGCAGGTTTATTATAACGAAAGAAAAGCCCGGCGATCTCCTTTAAGCAGCAAAACAATCGGACGCATTGCCTTATTGCAATGACTTTTAGATACAATCCGTTGCGGTTTAGAAAAGAGCATTGAAATCCAACTCAAACCTGATCAATGCGGAGTTTACTCGGACGGTTTCATTCACCTTAATTATGATATCCGATTATCTAAATATTATTCTACAATTTCAAGAATAACTCTTTTTTGTTCCTTTGCAGATGCACACGACAGAATGGTTCTCATGGCTTGGGCCGTCCTGCCTTTTTTACCGATGACTTTTCCCAAGTCTTCCTTGGCAACTCTTAATTCCAAAACCAATGTCTGCTGGGCTTTTATTTCTTGTACATCTACCTGATCCGGATTATCCACCAGTGCCTGAGAAATATATTTGATCAGCTCTTTCATAGCATGTTCTCCTTTTTTAACTGTTCAACAACAGAAGAATTATTTTAGCAGGCGATTCAACTGCCGGTATCATTCGCCACCTTTAGTGAAATAATTTCGGAACACTTAAGAGTAAGAATATCACAGCCGTTAATAATCTCAAGTATTATTTACTCCTGTCATTTCTGGTCTTCATCCGGCTCTGCCCATAAAATATGTCTTTTGTTCACAAACAGGGTCTTGTGTTTTACAGGGTTATCAAGTGTTGTCTGGTGGACGGTAACATTATATAAAATCAAAAACGGTTCTTTATAGTTGACCACAAGATCGCTGAGGCGATCATATCCATGATCCCTGTTTATATTAACCTGACCATTGACCAGCGTGCCGTCCGCCAGCTTCAACCGGATAATGCGTTCATTGACACCGGGCTCGGCGTTTAGTTGATTGTTCACGAATTGCTCCTTCATATTGAATCTGCCTCATTAGCGTCTGTAGAAAAACGTTCAATTCTGTTCAAGCTTAAGGCGGATAATAGTTTTAACATAAAATGGTTATAGTATGAAATTTTCGTATCTTCCAAATGACCGGGCGTTTTTCATCCCCGGACAGTTGAACCATGACCAAATCAAAAATCGGTGTCAAGCCTTTTAAAAGAATTGCTGCACCTTAGATTTTTATAAGGTTTATATTTTACTTGGCAAAAAGGAAATTTTTATTCTATTTTTTCAAGGAAATCCACACGTGTATGAGAAACAGCCAATGGACAAAAACTTATGTTACGAAAGGAAAAGGCCCAAAATTGATTCGGATTGATATTGTGGATATGCTGATTTGAATTTTAAAATCCTCCTGAAACATCTATTTCAGGAGGATTCTATACCATCAGAAATGGATTTATTTTGGGTGATAATGATGAAGCGGATTAATCACCGGCAGATTCAGAAGGTTTAGTTCTTTGAGGTTTGCATTCAGATCCGCAGCCGCACCCGCACCCGGGCTCTGTCGGGTTAACCATTTTTCTAAACCGGCTGATTAGGTACCAGACAGCTGCCAGAACCACAAGAATGGCAATTATATTTCCCACGACAACCTCCTTTTTCTGTCCTAAATTCTTTAAAATCGATAAAACAGCAATGTCAAATCAAATTAATCATCAACACCGGTCATTGCAACTGCGGCAAAACCATAAATACCGGTGAAAGCAATCATCAGGGTCGGTAGCAACCGTGTCCGCCGCCGGATGATCCGGTTTTTTACAATATATATGAGAATGCAGGCCAGAATTCCCCAAATACCTGCAAATCCGTTGCATTCAAACCCTAAAGTCAAAAACCCGCTGCTCTGGGTATCAAATGAAAAATAAAATGGAAAAACCGCGTTGTATACTTTTTTTGCAAGAGTGACGTTGCCTCTCGACATCCTGTGGGAAAATTCATTAATAAATCCGAAAGAAGAATCCATGGCAACGGCATATATCTGCTCATGGTCCGAATAAACGGCAGTCACATAGAGTGGGTTGAAAATCAGCTTCAGATCCATCCTGTCCGGATCATAACTTTTCAGTGGAAGCGGGGTAAGATGGTAATTATCGTATGACAGAAGAAGAATATTGCCTGCGCCATCCAGGAGCATGCCGTAATAAAGCCGTTTTTTATTTTCAGATACTTGGATATGGCGGGTTTTCAGGGATGGATCAATCGGCGTTTTTATAACCTGTGGCTGGCTGTCAACCCGTTTGACATGAAAAACCCGGTACTGGTTGTCAACAATGAAGAGACCTTCATCAAACGGTTTAAGTACGGTAAATTTTCCATTGACTGATCTGGCCGGGAAGACAAACCCGTTGTCTTTGAGTGCACTTGTAAATTTCTCGGTCAGCACCGGGTCCACCCGGTTAAGATCGGCATTTATGAATTCCATTGCGGAATCGGTCATTCGAAAACGGTCATCAGGAAAGACCAATCGCGCCTGGCCAGGATTAGATTCCAATAAAGGCCAGACTTTTGTCTGGGGGCCGTTGCCGAAAATGTATTCTGATTTAAGCTCAAGCACCCGCCGATTTTGCTTAATCCGGGATTTTGTAAATGTCTGATTATCCAGTTCCAATGGCAAAAGTCCCCAGATTTCCATATTTTTATAGAAAATAAACGGCAGCAGTTTTTCAAATTCAACTCTGGAAATATACTCACCATTTGACTTCTGGTAGGAAATGCTGGCGTGATGATCTTCTGCTTTTTCTCTTACCGCATCAGGTATTGGACCCACAACTCTTTCTTTAAAGATAAAATCTTTAGCAACCGGGCTATAAAATAAATGTGTCTTTTCGATATCATCAAAAAAGATCTTGGAATAGAGCATGGGCAGGTATAGAGAAGCCAGGAAAATAACCATGAAAACAAAACAGATTGACGCTGTCTTTCTCATCAGGTCATCCTCCTGTAACGGAATCGATAAGCCGGTAACAGGACCGATAAAAGCATCAGGAAAATAGGAATCAGGAACCAGTGGATAATACCGGAATACTGCCCGGGCTCGGCCCATTGAAGGTAGAGGCCTGCAACACCTGCGGAAATGATCATGTTAAATGTTTTAAACTTCAGGTTGGGCTCGATTAGAACCAGGGTTCCGCCGAAATATGCGGCAACGCCTGCCAAAAACCAAGGGAGGGTCGTCTGAACCACGGTCAGCAGAGTTTCAGGCGGAAAATAAATCACCGTCATCCAAATTAAAGCGGCGACGCTCGGAAAAACAGCCAGGCATAAAGCCACAAGCCCGATGAACAGATGGGTGAATATCAGCTTTGTGGAAGATACCGGTAGATGAAGGGATATTCTCAAGCGCTGTTCCCACATTTCAGGCAGAAACTGTATCACTGAAATGATAATGCCGGACAGCAGAGGAATATATTTAAAATCTTCGTAGTTGATTTGTCCCAGATGAAGGACACGGTACCAGACGATTTCCGGATGATCCAAGACAAACAGCCGCCGGGTATGAACAAACACATAAACAGCAACCCCCACATTGGTAAGAAAGACCATCAACAGAAGCCATCTTATTTTATAGAATTCTTTAAAAAATATCGATCGGATCATGGTAAAGACCTTTTTGCAAATCAATATCGCCCGGTATAACCGATAAAGGCGTCTTCAAGACTCATGGGAATTTCTTTCATACCGTTGTGCAGGACATTGCACCGGTTGAGCGCTTCATGGATTTTATGCTCATCGGCAAAACTGAAGAGGTCAATAAATGTTGCATGAACTTCTGCGTTTTTGATCAAAGGGTTACATTTTTCCAAGGCTTCTTTTGTGGCAAAACCTTCGGGTGTCTCAACCCGGTAGCAATGGAAGGACTGCTTGAATGTCTCCAAAGAGGTTTGCAGCAGATGGCCCCCGCGCTCAAGAAAGATGACTTCATCAACAAAGTCGACCATGTCCTGGATGACGTGGGAGGTGAGAAAAACGGTTCGTTTTTCCTGATTCAGATACTCCTTCATATCATCCAGAAAAAGGCGCCGGTACCCGGCGTCCAGTCCGATGGAGTAGTCATCCAACAATAATAACTCAGGCTGCTGTGCCATGATCAGGCCCAGAACAACCTGGGAGCGTTGTCCGCAGGACATGTTTTTGATCAGATGCGTGTGCGGCAGGTGTAGCTTATTGACCAGGTGGTAATAAAGGTCTTTGTCCCATCGAGGAAAGAAAGGTGCGTAAAATTTTTCAATCTGTTCAATGGACATGAACTCATAAGCCAGGTGACCTTCAAACAAAAGCCCGATCCTGGCCCTGGTAGCCGGTGAAAGGTTATGGGAATCTTCTCCCAGAACCCGGCACCGGCCGGATACAGGACGTAAAAAACCCATGAGAATCTGGATCAGAGTTGTCTTACCCACCCCGTTTTTTCCCAGCAGGGCATAAATTTTACCCGGTGCAAGGGAAAAGTTCAGATCGTCGTAAATCAACTTTTTGCCATATCGATGGGAAAGTTTTTCTACCTCGATCACATCGTTTTGAAGAGTACTCATGGGTTTTTCTATCTTTTGATTCTTAATTTTATTTCATATCAACCGCTTTGATCCAGATGACTGCATCCCTGGAGCATTCTTTACCTTTATATGTATAATCGGGGTCCAGACCCAACGCGGCAAACCCCCACCAACCGGCTCTTGGAATACCAAAGGTGAAAATACCGTTGTCATCGGCAAAAATGGTCTGAAGACCAAATGCATCCTGGGGTGCCTCTACTTCACCTTCTTTTTTAAAGGCTTTTTGATCCAGCATAAGTGCATGGTTCAAATATTCAACTTCCACTTCTGCATTGGGAACCGGTTTCCCGTTGAACAATACTCTTCCCTGAAAAACCTGCCCGGTCCAGCGGTCATAAGTTTTGCTAAGGGGAACGATTTCAGTCGGAAGCCCAACAGGTTCCATCCATGCACCCGGCTCGCCACCGACATTTACGATCACTTTGGTGTTCTGTTTGATGTATACACCTTCTTCTTCTTCCAGATAGGGTTCCGGAATCAGGCAGAAAATGTGATCCCCACCCCTTGCAGAGTAAGTGGTTTCCCATGCTGCACCGGAATTGGTCACGCTCTCCCATTTGATCGGCTTGAGTGTATCGAGAAGATCAACTTTTTTAGGCGCGTTTTCACCACGGGATCTCATTACAAAAAACTGTTCAGGTTTTCCCATGTCCATTGTATAACCTGCGTCAAACGGGTGGGTAAATAAAAGGACCAGAGGAATTTTCCCTCCCTTTGTCATTGCAGCTTCCGGGGTGTAAATCATCTGGAAATGTGCATACACCGGAGCGGTAAACGCCAGGGTTGCCAACAGTGCCATTGCAAAACCGATTTTTTTCATCTTTAATCTCTCCTTTTAAAACATTTTATTTAGATCTGGGCTGAATTATCCCAGCATGCAACGTTTTTTTGCATGTTTGGTTACTCAATAATCTCTTTGCTGTCTACTTCAATGTCATGTCCTTCGCCTGCGTCAAAAATAACGGTATAATCAGATGAAGGTTTATCAAATGTGTATTCGCTGTCCTCATCCATCTTGCCTTTGATCAGTACGTTCCCCTTTTTGTCCTGAACCCGTATCTCTACCCCTGACGCTGACGATCCGTCTGAGAAGCCGCCTTCACAGGTAATTGTGCCGTCGCCGTTATCATAGCAGGAACACAATGGTGTATGGGCAAAACTGATACCGGAAAAGGTGAAGGTGATAACAAACAGGGCCATAAAAATCTTTCTTGCCATAATCTCTCTCCTTACATGCATTTTTTATAGTTAAGCATTTAAAATATCTTCAAGCTCATTTTATTTTAATGTCAAAAAAAATAGCTTCGGTGAAATAAAGTTATGCCACCCTTACTAATCTCATTTAAGATAGAATGTCAAGCAGTTCTTATGATAATAATAAAAAAGGTGGGGGGATACTTGTATGGCAGGCCGGATAGCGCAATTTACCGGCTTCCGGCACAAACCATCAGGGGCGCTCTTCGGCCTCTATCTGTCTCAAATCCGGCAATGGTGCGGGCTTTCGCTTCCAGGACTTGAATAGGCCCGTGGCAACAGCCAATAAGACCACTGCAACATAAAAAACACCCATCATCTGGATACCGCTTAGGCCGGCTGTGGAACCGCCGGTATAGATCAAGGAGGCAATAACGAACCCCAGGGCTGTCGGGAAAAAGATTGAGAACATCATCCATTTGTAGGATCCGGTCTGGACCTTGATCATAATAGTGGTGGCCAGGCATGGCGGGTAAAGGGCAAAGAAGACCATGATCGCCAGTGCATGAAGCGGTGTAAAACCTGTTTGACCGGCCTCTTCTCCCATCCGTTCTTCAAGGCTTTTATTTTCATCCGCTCCCTCCTGATAAAGGACACCAATCGTTGCAACGCTGGATTCCCGCGCCGCAAATGATGAAAGAATGGCTACATTTATTTTCCAGTCAAACCCTGCCCATTTTGTGACAGGTTCAAAAGATCGGCCAACCATTCCTAAAAAACTGTTAACGATCTGTTCTTCCTTGATCTGCCGCCTGAGTGACTTTCTTTCGGATACCAGCCTGCGCAGGGCCTTATTAATGGCTTTGGCATCTTTTTCCTTTGACCTTAAAAACGGATAAAGATCCGGATATTTGGACTGATATCTGGCATTCAAGGCTTTGGACGCATCTGCCCCTTTTACATTCAGCCTGTCCAGCCGATACTCGTTATAAACATTGATCAGGGCAACCAGATTCTTTTCATCCTGAAATCGGGGTGCGTATTTGTTCTGTTCAATTTTTTTGTAAAACTTGGCTACCGCCTGATCCATCTGAGCCTGAAATTGAGCCGATTGTTCCTTGCTGAGTCCCGGGAACTGCAGGAGGGTGAATACACAGACTGAGACGGCAACAACAATGGTACCGACCTTTTTAATATACTGCCAGGTCCGTTCAAATGCCCGCTGGCCGACGCCAAAAAGGGTCGGCGGATGGTATTTCGGCAGTTCCATGACAAATGGTGCGGTTTCCATGGATTTAAGAACGGTTGCGGTTAACAGCCGGGCTACCAGCAGGGCAACAAATATGGTCACCGTTGAAAGAAAGAGCATGGCCCAGGATTTATAAGGGACAAAAAAGACATTTACCAACAGGGTGTAAAACGGAATTTTGGCAAGGCAATTCATATAGGGCACTGTGAGTATGGTTGCCATCCGCGACTGTTCATCGGGGATACCTTTGGTTGCCATGACACCCGGCACGGCACATCCACCGGCAAACACCCCGCCTAGAATATAGGGCAGGGTAGATTGTCCGTGCAGGCCGAAAGAATGAAACAATTTGTCGAGAATAAAAGCAATTCGGGCCATATAACCGCTGTCCTCAAGAATGGCGATCAATGAAAAGAGGATCAGGAATATTGGAATATAGTTCAGCAGGGCATTGGCTGAGTCCACCATCCAAAGCCCCATGGACCGGATGTAGGGATCATGAAGCATGCCGGCGTCCGGCAGAACACCGGCGACCAAGGCCCTGAACTTGGCCAGGAAAGGCCACCAGTACTGGGTGAGTTCATATCCTTTGACTATGGATAATTGATAAATCACAAAAACCGTACCAATAAGAAAAACAGGAGCGACAAAACGGTTTAAAACCACTTTATCGATCATTTCCGTAATGGAATCCTTTCCATCCTTGGTTTCTGTTACGCAGGATTCAATAATGGACGAAGCTAAGCGGTCCCGGCACCCCACCATATAGTCGGCAATGCCCATGTAATGGTCTTTTTCAAAATCTTCTTTGATCTGTGAAACCATCTGAAGCACTTCAGAATCAGGGCCCATGTTTTCTTCAACAAGTCTTACAGCTTCGCTGTCTCCCTCAAGCAGCTTAATCGTCAGCCAGCGAACCGGGTGGGTCTGGGCCAGATTACTGGAATTAATTTTCTCTTCTATTTTTTCCAGATCGGTTTCCAGGTCTTCATAGGTAATTTTCAGCGAATTTTGCTTTTCCCGGCTGGCAGTTTTCAGAATCGTATCCCGCAGTTCGGATTTACCTTTACCTCTTCGGGCAACGGTCGGAATTATATCGACACCAAGCGCGTGTTCCAGTGCGGAAACATTTATAGTGGTACCATTTCGTTTGGCCACGTCCATCATGTTTAATGCAATGACTATCGGGAAGCCCATTTCCATTATCTGAAATGTAAAATAGAGGCTCCGTTTTAAAGAAGATGCATCCACGACATTGACAATAACATCCGGTTTTTCTACAAGTAAAAAATCTCGAGCAACCCGCTCCTCAAGGGAAAAGGACGTCAAACTGTATGTGCCGGGAAGGTCAATGGTTTCTACCCTGACACCCTCGTGGCTGTAAGCGCCGCTTTTCTTATCCACGGTCACACCGGGATAATTGGCAATGTGCTGGCTGGCACCGGTTAACATATTAAATATGGTAGATTTTCCTGCATTTTGCTGCCCGGCCAAACCGACTAGAAGATGTTTTTTTGTAAACTCTGTTTCGGGTTTCATATTGTATTGTTGGGGGGGATTCTTTGTTGGGAATTAATCACATTCAACTTCAATCAGTTGAGCTTCAGAACCGCGAAGGGCAACCTTATAGTTGGCTATGCAGCATTCGATCGGATCTCCCAATGGCGCCCTTCTAATCACCTCAATGGTGGTCTCAGGCACAAATCCGAGATCTAACAAACGTTGACGGACAGCGCCTTTTGCGTGGTGATTGCGTATTCTGCAGCAACTGCCGGATTTGACTTCGTTGAGCATACAACCCCTTTTTTTCTGTCCGTGTCGGTTTTTGTGTCCATGCATAATTTTCTCCAAATAAACTTGTATGTTAGAAGAATTATTATTTATCCAAGATAATGGTAAAAATCAAGAATAAAATGCGGGCTGACATGAAATTGTTTTATGAGCCCAATTTTTTTGTCGTCACTCACCTGTTGTCACATAAGTTTAAGAAGCCGCCCTGTTCATATTTTTGGTCGCAATCTTTCAGGAAATGGTGTTTTCCCTCAAATCCACCATCAAATTTTTGTTTAGCATATGGGCTATTGGTTGCACCGC
>JANQML010000369.1 GCA_028280105.1 Desulfobacula sp.
CATCTTCTTCGTTCCCAAGGTTTTGCGGTAGATTACTACAGCGGCAACCTTGGCGCCTTGAAGCTGGAACCTTCACGCTTTTTGCAACGATGAGGTTAACTCCTATGAGACGCTCCGTATCTTTGTTGGAATAAGGTCTATTTTGTTAAATCTTGAATATAATTTACAATACGGTGCTGGCGGTTAAACCCTACCGCCTCATATGCTCTTCGGGCTGGAATATGAGGCTCGTCTAAATCGGTTTCAACCATTGCAAAGTGCAAACCCTGATTTTTGAAATGTTTAAGAACTTGTCTGTACATAAAAGAACCCAAGCTTTTACTCCGATAGTCCGGCAGAATACCGTTGTTATCTATGATACCGAGCTTCTTATCCAAATTAATGAAAAAGGAGATATAGCCGATAATGTTATCCGACTTTTCTAAAACCCATACATTTTTGGGATGCTTAGCAAACAGATTTCTTACTTGATTTATTTTTCTTGCCTTCCAGTCTCCGTTAATCATGGTGTCAGAAAAAGCCTCCCCTACGATCTCGGTATAGCTTCTCTGGATAGGCTCATAACAGATTATGGTTATCTCATCCAAGGATACAAGATCATCCTGGCCTGCATGTCTTAGTAGAACATCATTTCGTTTTGCGATCATCAATTGCTCCCTTTAAAAATATAAAAATCAGTCTCTTGTTAGGCATTTGCGCACGAATCCGGACCGCGCCCTGAATATGAATACCCGGTTAATCTTCTTTTTTCCCGTTTTTGGACGGCAGGCACAGGGCCAGGCCAATGCTGATCAGGGATACTGCAAAAACGATGGTGAATACGGTGGAAACACTGTTTAGGACCACCTCCTGGAGAATGATCCGGACATCCGGGGGGATGAGTGCCTGAAATTCCGCCTGCAGCAGATTTTCCATACTGGTTTGGAGCTGACCGAGGATTGTTTCAGGAATAATCTTCCCTGCGTCCTTCAGGCGGTTGAGCAGGTGCGAAGTCACAAACCCGCCGCATACGCCCACACCGATGGTCCCCCCCAGGGTCCTGGCAAACTGATGAAATGAGGTGGCGATGCCCAGATCTTTGGCGGTAATACTGTCCTGGACAATCAACAGCGTGGACAGACTGATAAATCCCATACCCAGTCCGGATATCAGAAAGATGAAAAAACATTCCGCCATGGAGGTGGCGTTTGAAAAATTAAGGGTAAGCCCGCTGCCGGCAATCAAGAGAACCGCACCGGTCAGGACGGCGTTTTTTTGACCCAGCCAATGGACGATTCTGCCCACGATAAACGCACCGACCGACCATCCGATACTCAAAGAGAGCATGGCATATCCCACGTGAAGCGGGGAAAGGGCCAGCCCGCCCTGTAAAAACAGAGGTGCATATGCAAATAGTGCAAAAACGGAAAAACTGGCACAAAAGACGATGGCGTTGCCAAGGGCATAGGACGGGTATTTGAAAAATTCAAAATCCAGGATCGGGTCCTTGGCCCGTTTCTCCGTACGGTATAAGGCCATACCCGATACAAGGATAAAGATCGCAAGGAGAACGGTTTGAAAGGAATACCAGGGGAACTCCCTGCCGCCCATCATTGCTAGTAATAAAACGGCAAGAATGAATACGGATAATAAAAGTGTGCCCAGCCAGTCCAGATAAATTGTTTTGGGTTTTTCCCTGAACTCTTTAAAAAAGAGGGCCACACTGACAAGAGAGATCAGGCCCAGAGGAAGGTTGATGTAAAAAATCCACCGCCAGGACGACCAGGTGACCATAAATCCGCCGAAAGTCGGGCCGATGAGACTGGCAATCCCCCAGATTGAGCTGGCCAAAGAGAGGATTCTGGGGCGTTGCCCGGGAGGAGAGACATCGGACAGGACCACGTAAACCAGGGCGAAAATACCGCCTGTGCCTATCCCCTGAAAGATGCGGGATACCACCAGAAACTCCATGGAAGGGGACGCACCGGCTGCCACGGAAGAGACGATAAAAAGGGAGATGGAAAAGAGGAATAATCTTTTAGTGGCAAAGAGATCGGAGAGTTTGCCGAATACCGGTAAAGAGACGGCCCGTGCCAGAAAATAACTTGAATATGACCAGGCATAGAGATGAAGCCCGCCCAGATCGGCAATGACGGTGGGCATGGCCGCAGTCATTACCAGGGCGTCCAAAGCCCCTAAAAAAAGGGAGAGCAGGGCGGCACCGATAATAAATGACCGTTTCCGGCCGATTCGGCCCGCCCGTTCTTCAGCAGCCATCCGGATCCTTTGGTTCATCCTGCCCGCCCCGTTCTTCAATGACATCTTTAAGGACTTTTAAGGCGGTGTTTGCAGCTGGCACGCCGCCGTAAATACTGGTTTGAAAGATGACCTCAGCGATCTCCTCCCGGGTGCACCCCACATTGAACGCCGCATGAATATGCAGCTTTAATTCATCGGGTTTGGATAGAACGGCCAGTGCCGCCACTGTGACCAGTTGCCGGATGGGATGGGAAATTTTCTGCCTGGCGTACATCTGCCCGGTAATATACAGGGACATCTCTTTTGCCAGGTCTTTGTCAAAGTACTGCCAAAGGTTGTAAGGTTTGTCTTCGTTTTTTACACTTGAGAAATAGAGTTCGGCGGTTTCGGCCGTTCTTTTTGAAATATCTTTCAGGTCCATTTATCTCTCCGGGAATTATGTTAATTGAACGGGTTATCGTTTACCCCGGTACGGGGTCAGGTACAAACGCAATGCGTTGATCAGAGGCTAAATCCGTTTTGAATCCAGACCCATGGCGATTGAAAATGCCTTTGCTTCTTTGACAACAACGCCGGTGCAAAGGGCCAGGTGTTTTTTTTGTTTCAGTCTGACTTCCGGGATGGCCACGCTCAGGCTGGCCAGAATGTTTCCCTTGTGATCAAAGACCGGTGCACTGATCGATCCCAGCCCGGGGGTGCGTTCACCAAAGCTGACGGAATAGCCCTGGTCTTTGATCCGGTACAAATCTTCAAACAGTTTCCCGGACAGGATGATGGTGTTTTTTGTCAGGGGTTCAAATTTGGTGGACCGGATATAATTATCCTGAAAATCTTCAGAGGAAAAGGCCAGCAGGCATTTTGCAGAAGCGCCGGTATGAAGCGGCGATTTATTACCCACCGGCATTCCGGCCTTTAAAACTTTGGGGGATTCAATGTTATCAATACAGATGCGGTAGTTTTTCTCAATGACGCTCAGGTGAACCGTTTCCAGGGTGACTTCGGCAACTTCTTCTAAAAAGGGTCTGCCGATTCGGACCAGATCATTGGATTTGTTAAGGTTTTCCAGGAACCGGTAAAAGATATTTCCGATGAAATACTGCCTGGATCTGGGATCCTGCCGGACAAATTCATAGGACTTTAACACCTGGAGAATCCGCTGAACCGTTGCCGGGCTGAATCCCAGTTCGGAACTGAGTTCCCTGATTCCCCAAGACGGCTTGATTTCCTGAAATTTGAGGATGATCTCCATGGCCTTTTCAATGGAATTCAGTTTTTTTTCGTCCCTGTCCATATCTCCGGTTGTTTTTCCCCGGAAACATCCGGGCGAGCCAAGTGTTAAACCACAGATCTGTCTGTTTTCTCTGGTCTGTTAGATAAACAGAAATTTAACCGGGTTGTCAAGAATAAAGGCTGCTTTCAATACTTGTCTTTTGGGGGTGATCTCTTGTTTCCCGGAAAATTTGACCCGAATATCAGGAATGGCTTTTGGGCTTCAGATAGATCCGGTAAACCACCAGAAGAAAAAAGAACCCGGCAACAAACAAAGAGGGAAACCAGAAAAATGTATCTGTGAACAACTGATCTTGGGTACCGCCCGACAGTCGCGCCTCCTGTCGGTTCCATTTTAAAACCAGTGCATAAAGCACACCTAATACGCCATAGGAAATATTATATGCCAGGCCCTTGAAGCTCAATACGGTGGCCCGCCGGTCGGAAGAGGCGGTCCGGTTGATATGGTAAGAAACGAAAAAACCGGTGAAATACATGGCACTGTATGTGACCAGCGCGGGAACAAGCCCGATAAAGGGCCAGAAAAAGTTCATGGAGATCAGACCGGCAACGGTTAAACCGGCCGTTATCCAGACCGGGTAGGCAACGGGTTTGTTTTCAGCTATCTTCCGGGCGATCCGGGGCACGATCAGGCCGAGACCGGCCACAAGGGACCCCAGGAGGCCGAAAACCGATTCCGGCAGTTCGATCATCCGGTAATACTGGCTGGAAAGTGTGATGACCATTCTGATGACCCCGTCAAAGAGCATCCCGAACAATATGACCGATAAGGCAAATGGTGTTTTTAAGATCCACATTCCGGCTTCAAAGGTTAGCTTGAATGCCTGGTTGACCCGGTTGCCGGTGGCCTTTTCCTGCCGGGGGCTTACCGTGTCCGTCATTCTGACGGTGGTGAAAAAGGCGCCGACGGCCAGTACAAGCGTCAGGTAAAGGGGAAACCGCATGGTCATCTCCTGGGTAAAAACAAGGTCAAACCCAAAAAAGGAAAACAGGGCGGTCATCAACCGGGGATCGTAGATGGCTGCGCCGATACTCATTGCGAGAATAAATCCAATGGACTGGAACCGCATCAGGACCTCAAGCACTTTTCCCCATTGCTCTTCCCCGCCTTTTGCCGCCAATGAATCATAGGCAATGGCTTCATCCGCACCGCTGGCCGCTGCTTCTGCAAAACCGCTCAGCACCCGGTTGATCAGGAAAACGACAAAGATCAGCATCGGATCGATTACGGGGACAAAACTGATGATAGCGATTTCAATGATCATGACCGTCGTGGCCATTACCATAAGCCGTTTTCTGCCGATGATATCGGCCAGAGCGCCCAGCGGGACTTCGGCTAAAACAATGGAGGCGGCCCACACGGCATTTAAGATGGAGAACTGGGCCACGGTCAGACCGAAATCAAGAAACAAAATAGTAAAAACCGGGTAATAAAACCGGGAGTTAAAAAGAACCTTAAATGCGATAAACAGACGGACATTGGGAATCGAAAACGGAGAGACGGGCCGGTTATCGGGGTGTTTCATCTTAAGAACTCCATGGGCGGTTATCAGCTGTTTTTAACAATATTTGGTGAGAAACCGTGTTATCCTTAAATATTGGGGTCTTTTTGTAAGCCGTTATTGTAAAGAATGCAATCAAAAAGAACAATAGGTGATATTGTCTGAACCGGGTTGAAAAAAATTTATACAACACCGGGGTTACCCAATGCCCAAATCCACTATCAAATTTTTGTTTCGTATGTGGGCCACGGGTTGCACTGCCTCCCTGGCCATCATACGGTGCCGGATGCAAGGCGGCAAGGCGTGACGACTGAGGCGTATAGTTCATACTCCGCAGGGAGGAGCGACCGAAGGCGGGACCGTATGGTGGATCAGGGAATGGGATTCAGGTTGAAATGCGTTGGATTACGGGATATAGTTGGGTTCCGTGAAAAATAACGAATCAAAACAAGGAGCCGCCCATGCTGGAACCCATTTTTATCAAAGCAACCAGTCTTTCCGATGCCTGGTTTCAGACACTTTACCGGTGTGTTGAAAAAGGCCGGTCCTTTACCATTAACCGGGGGTCGTTTGAGGGGCAAAAAAGGCTTGAATTTGATTATATTACCATTCATATCACCCATCCGGAAACCGTTCCGTTGCTGCCAAAGGTAAATCCTGCGCTGGGATTTCCGGACCCGGTGGATGAAGATTACCTGGATGACTATCTGCCGTACCTGATGACCGGAGAAGAGAAAGAGGGGGAGTCGTATACCTATGGCCAGCGGATCTGCAAATGTGAACTCGATTATCTGCCTGATGCGTATAAAAAATTAACCGATATCCTGGTTCAGGAAAAAGAGATCTGGGAAGATAGAAATATTCTGATCGAAGAGGCCGGGAAATATTATGTCAATCAGATGGAATTGATGATCTGGACCTATGTGAACAAAGGCCACAGGAACAACCAGATGATCCTCCAGGTCGGTCAGCCATCGGATATGATCCTTGTGGATCCGCCCTGTCTGCGGCACATTGATACCCGGATTCAGGATGGTAAGCTCCACTTTTTTCCCTATTTCAGATCCTGGGACCTGTTCGGCGGTTTTCCGGCCAACCTGGCCGCCATTGAGATGATGAAACAATACTGTGCCTCCCATATCGGGGTGGAGAACGGCGACATCATCGCATCCTCAAAAGGTCTGCATATCTATGATTATGTGTTTGAAATTGCAGAGGCACTCAGGGGAAGAACCATGGAAGAGTTTCGGCAGATGTCCTGAAACAAATTTCAGACAGATTAACCCATCTATAAAAAAATCTCCCGGTGAAAAATTAATTAAACAGATGTTTCATCTCTTTTTCACCGGGAGGTATATGGTTTTCTTTTCAGGACGTCATCCCTCAGTGGGCATCAAAATCAATCTCACATTGATCATTCAGCCGTGTCTGAAAAATATAGATGGCAAGTGCCAGCACCGGCATGGCCAGAATGAAACCTAAAAACGGTAAAAGGGTGATGCCGATGATAATCAGTCCCAGAGCTGCAACGGCAAATAAAGAACTGAGTAAATATTTTGATATTCTTTGAGGTACGCAATGGGCTGTTTTCATGTTGTCCTCCATTTTTTTTTAAAATTCATACGCGATGTTTGTTTTTCATAACAAATTTTACCTATGAAGAAAAAATAAGTACGTAGCAAGAAAATGCAAGCCTTATTATTGCCGGCGATTCATTTCGATGGCGTTTCCCGCACATGTTCAAATTTTTCCCTTTCTTAATGATTGAAATAAAGAGATCAAATCGATTCGGATCAATCTGCCGATCCATCCGGCTGAACGATACGGTTTGGCTGTCCGGGTAATTTCATAAAATTCGGGCCACCTTAAAACACCGCTGATTCATCCTATTCAGGCAACCGGATCACCATCACCGGAATTTTACTCTTCTTTACAATTCTCCGGGCTGTGCCGCCGATCAGTGAATCCTGTAATATGTTGTATCCATGGGTTCCCATAACGATCATGTCGGCATTAATCTCTTTTGCGGTTTTCAGGATTTCCCGGTGCGGAACGCCGGTGGGGACCCGGATATCATCAACAATGAATGTACAGGAATCGTCATCACTGTGCATTTCATCACAAAAATCCTGTACCCGTGACTTGGCTTTTTCACGTGAGCTTTCCGAGTGCTGTTGTTTCAACTCTTCCCATTTCTTTAATCCCATCATTTCCTGAATCTGTATTTCTGCAAATGGGCTCATCTGCTCCAGAACGGATAAGATGGTGATTTGCGCATCATACCGACTGGCCAGATCGGCGGCATAGTTAAATGCATACCTGGCATTATCGGAAAGATCCGTGGCATATAGAATTCTTTTAATTGTAGGGATCATATCGCCCTCCTTGTTGGGTTACAGGTCATTTGTTACGAACGGTTAAAAGAATAATTACTAGTTTAATTTTAATTTGTTTTTCGCATAATTCAAGGGGAAAGACTGAATAGAACGGTTTAATTTTTATGCGTCACCGGTCTTGACCCGGTTAAAGATACGGCATATGCTCGGGTTATCTGCCGATCAAAAAAAGGACGTAAGACGTGTGCCTATCTTTGGGAGTCACAAACGAATCTGAATTTTTAAGTACCCATGTTCCCCGGTTGCTGAATAATTTTATCCTGTCCTACTACAGGGATGATACCTGTGTCGAGTATTTTTTATACAGTAAGAAAAAACAAAAACAGATTTCAAAAAATCTGATCGTATCCCATGAAATTTTTTCGCACAGCCTCTATGTGTCTAAATTTTATCCGGAACTGTACAAAGAACTTCAATGCAAATATCTTTCTGCCGCTTGCTTTTATATGATCTCACATCACGCCATCCGTCTGTTTCAATTAAAAGATAACTGCGATGTCAACCTGGAAGCCCGGCTTCATGTGTTTGAGTGGTTTTATGCCAAGCTGAAAGAGTTTAATTTCAAGATTTGTTACAACCGGCCTTCCGACCATGTCTATGTAAAGGGACACTATCATGCGTTTCCCTTCAGCACAGAGATGATCACCTCACAAACTATCGCTTGAAATTATCTGACGGGAACGATTTCCAGCCAGTATCCGTCCGGGTCATTGATAAAATAAATGCCCATTTCTTTGTTTTCATAGCAGATGCAGTCCATCTTTTTATGAAGATCGTAAGCCGCGTCAAAATCTTTGGTTTTAAACGCGATATGGAACTCTTCATCTCCCAGGTCATAGGGCCGGTCCACGGATTTGAGCCAGGTCAGTTCAAGTTTGTTTTCAGAGTGGCCGTCCCCTAAGAAGACAATTATATAACTGCCGTCATCCGCGGTTTTCCGTCTGATCTCCGTCAATCCCAATGCCTTGTTGTAAAATGACAGGCTTTTCTCCAGATCCAGAACATTAATGTTAAAGTGATCAATGGTAAAATTCATAGGGCTCCTTTTCCTGATCGGGTTATTCTTTTATTCTATGGCCTTTCATCGGCAGGTCAAGGGAAAACAATCCGGTTTAAAGCAAACCGTTTTTTTATAACGCTGATCAATGAACCCTGATCCACCATACGGTCCGGCCTGATGCGTTGCCTGCGGTGGTTCCTCCCTGCGGCGTATGGCTGATACGCCCTCAGTCGTCACGCCTTGCCGCCTTGCATCCGGCACCTTGCTGAAGGCCGGGGAGGCGGTGCAACCCATGGCCCATAATACTAAACAA
>JANQML010000370.1 GCA_028280105.1 Desulfobacula sp.
CATCTTCTTCGTTCCCAAGGTTTTGCGGTAGAGTACTACAGCGGCAACCTTGGCGCCTTGAAGCTGGAACCTTCACGCTTTTTGCAACGATGAGGTAAATGCCGGGATCGATTTTAAAGGCGAGAATGGAAATGTGATCCTCCCCGGAAACGATACACCCTGGTGTTTGTCCCGGGGAGGGATACAAAAGTTGTTACTTACCTGCAAAAACTCTCAGTTGAATACTGATCAAATCAAACACCTTATGCATTCCCAGGTGTTCGAAAAAACGGGTCGATCCGTAGATGATGTTCCAACGCGTCCGGTCCATATCAAAATGTGCTTCAATGACTAAAGATTCGTCGTCAACGGTTGCCGCGGTTGCATCAAATTCGAGTTCGGCGGAAACCCCCCGCAGGTTCAATTCGCCTTTGATTCGGTAGTTGGGGGCTGTCAACCACCCCGGTTCGATGCGCTTGGCTTCCGTAACTGTAAACGTCGCTTTGGGGAACATCTGGGTGAAGAAAAAGTCGTCCGACCGGAGATGGGCTTCTAATACGGGTTGCAGCTCATCACCCGCCAGATTGATATTATGGATGGTGGTCATATCGATTTCAACCCTGCCGGTGATTTTACCGTTTTTTATGTCAACTGAGCCTTTGGCAATGTCCACCGTACCAAAATGACTGGTAGTGGGATTGCGTCCGGTCCACTCAACCCGGCTTGCATCGGAGTCGATCCGGTACTCCCCGTCAGCCATGGTCAGGTTTGTTTGCGGGTCATCCCGGTGTTTAGGGGCGTTTCCTTCAAGGGGGTATCCGGCTTTTCGCCATGCGTCAAGCCCCCCTTTCAGAGAAGAGATATTTTCGTAACCGGCTCGATTCAGCTTTTCAATTGCCGTTTCTGCATCCCGGCTGTTTGGGCTGGCTCCGTAAACTATAATCGGGTTTTTTTTATCCGGTGCAATCGCTGTTATATCGTCCAAAAACGAGACCTGGAATACACATGCATTTTGGGCGTCGGGAATATGCCTGCCGGCAAAGTGATCCGGTGACAGTAAATCGATCAAAATGGTTTCAGGCCGGTCTGTTAGAAGACGGTTTAAATCATCTGCGGCGATTTGGCCTTGGTTGATGTTTGAATTCATATCTATCTCCTTAATTGTTATATCTGCTTAAAATGAGACCACGATTTCGTGGTATGATTTTCTCCATTTGGCGGGGTGCAATTCCAATCCCGGTTTTTTATACCCCACAGCCAGTAACAGAGGAATCCAATAATTGTCCGGAATTTTGAATCTCTTTTGAACAGCCTCATGATCAAATCCGTCCATGGGATGTGTTTCAAGTCCGAGGCTTGTCGCGGCATACATAAGGCTCATTGCAAAAAAACCGGTGTTCTTTGCTGCAAAGGCAAGATTGGCATCGCCACTCCAATTGTAAAGCGATTGGGTTGCATTGAGAAACCAGTCCCGCTGATCGGTTTGCATGGTCCCGGACCTGAGCATTTCCTCCCAGTTTTTTTCAAATACGGGGTGGCCTTCCTGCCAGCCTGTTTTATCGGCAAGAACAATCAGGACAACCGGCGCTTCTGTCACTTTCGGCTGGTCCCAGGCAAGCGGTCTCAGCCTTTCTTTTTCTTCTGCCTGCCGCAGTACCATCAGATTCCAGGGTTGCAGGTTGAAACTGGAAGGGGTGTTTGCTGCCAGGTCGACCATTTCGACCAGGGTTTCTTCCGGTACGTCTCGATTGGTATCGAAAAAATTGATGGATCGTCTTTTTTCGCTTATTTT
This sequence comes from Desulfobacula sp., assembly GCA_028280105.1. Taxonomy (GTDB): domain Bacteria; phylum Desulfobacterota; class Desulfobacteria; order Desulfobacterales; family Desulfobacteraceae; genus Desulfobacula. Next base: position 1,772 of record JANQML010000370.1, read on the forward strand.
TTTAAATACCTGATTCATTGTGCTTCTCCTTATTTAAGGTTGCTTTGCTTTTGCAACCCCAGCTTTTTTAACAGTTTTCCGAGCTGTTCCTGTTCCTCAGGGTCCAGCACGGAAAAAATCGATTCTGCTATTGTTGCGTGATCTGGAAATATCTTTTTTATTAAATCATTACCCCGGGGTGTCAGGTTAATGGTGGAACGTCTTCTGTCATCCGGATCTTTTTCCCGTCTGACAAGGTCTCGCTTTTCGAGATTATCGACGACAAGCGTGATGTTGCCGCTTGTTTTAAGTATCTTTTTGCCAAGATCTTTCTGGCATAACGGACCGAGGTGGAAAAGCGCTTCTAAAACACCAAACTGGCTTATGGAAAGCCGGTGGTCCCGCAGGTGAATGTGCATTTTTTCCGAAACCGTGTTTGTTGCCCTCATCAGCCGGGTATAGAGATTAAGAACCGCTTTTTCTTTTTTGGATATCATGCCCAGACTCATATTTTCCTCAATATTAATTTGTTTAATATTAAACTAATTAGTATTGATATCATGTCAACTCAATTATTCTTTATAAAATGTCTGTTTTATCTGAAACTCTGAAATCCAGGCAACATTTCAAGTGGTAAGCTATTCTCTCTGCCCGCCAGTTGAATAACATCGGGTGCGGGGTGCGGAGATAATGATATGTTTTGTCGTTTTCCTTTTTTTTAAATCTTTGATTGACATTAAACCAGCTTCCATTTTAATCATAATTTTATCAAAGCCACCTTTTTACCATTCTGAATATTTTGCTTCCCGGAATCTGTTTTTGCCATACGAAAGAGGGTGGCAATCATATTTAAATATCTATTTATCTGACTCCGGGGAAAGGATAATCGCTTGCCGTTCGGATTATCGGGGTCAAAAAAACAAATACAGGAGGGGGAAATGAGATTACGGTTTGAAACAAAAGACAAGCGTTCAATATCAAAGGTCTGCATCGGCGTCTTATCGGGTTTGGTGGTCCTCTTTTCCATACCATCATGTACATCATTAAAAACCCAAAACCATGGAGATGTTGTTATGGAGGATGAAGTATTCACTCAATACTCAACAGGAATCGTCACTGATAAAAGAAACAACCTGATGTGGGCTCAGGCGGATAATGGTCAGGATATCTCCTTTCCGGAGGCGGAAACCTATATCGATAAGTTTAATCTTGCCGGTTATACGGACTGGCGGTTTCCGGATATCAAAGAGCTTGAAAGCCTGATGGTCTATTATCAAAAAAATACCACCCGGCCCAGTGACGGCTGCTCCGGTGATTATGTCATCCATCCCTATTTCAGTTTGACATGCTGCTGCCCGTGGGCACTGCAGGATGGCGGAACACGCCCTGCAAGCTATCCGTATATCAAAGGGGTTGCCACCGGAAGTATGTGGCACCATCGATCACATACGGGCGGTAACCGGGTTTTACCAGTTCGTAATATAAAATAACCCGGATGTATCATGCCCGGTCGTCCTGTCTTTAAAGCCATTCCATTTTGTATCGGAAATATCCGGATGTGATCCGGCGGTAATATTTTTTGTATAAAGCTTAACCTCATCGTTGCAAAAAGCGTGAAGGTTCCAGCTTCAAGGCGCCAAGGTTGCCGCTGTAGTACTCTACCGCAAAACCTTGGGAACGAAGAAGATG
>JANQML010000009.1 GCA_028280105.1 Desulfobacula sp.
AGAACCAAACCTCCCTTACCCAATCTCCAAGATATGAAGAACTTGCCATGACCTGCACGTTGAACTGCTATTCAAAACAGATTCAAATATTCCGGCCATCCGGGATGAGAAGAGGATGCCCCGGGCTCAGTCCCTGAGCCAAATCAACCGCAATGAAAAATGTCCTTGCGGAAGCAAAAAAAGTATAAAAAATGCTGCATGAAAAAACGCTGATCTGCCGGTCTTCTTTTAAATCAAAAGGGCGGTTCTCACCGGATCAACTCCTTTAGGCACTCTTCCAGCAATCTGTTGAACGTTGCCGGTTTCTCCTGGGCGACAAAGTGGCTCACCCCCTTCATGAGTTTAACCGTAAAGCCGGGGACGGCCTTTTTAAGTGCGGCAACATCCGTGGGCCAGAAATCCGAATTAATCGCCATCAACGCCGTGCGGACATCCCCCATCTCGCGCTCGTGGTCATGGCTCAAGTAGTGGCGCATGGCACTCACGGCAACCGCCTCAGGCGCCCTGGATATGTCCTGTACGATGCGGTTCACAACCGCCTTATCCGCTGTTTCCGGAAACATCCCCCCTACAAAATTTTGGGCGCCGCTCTTAAAATCACCCTCAAAAATCTTGAGATACCCCTTCTGTTCTTCCGGTGTAAAATTCCGATTCGTCTGAAAGGTATCCGCACCGATAAGCCCCAAAACCCGGGTCGACACCTTTTTGTGGGCATTTACAATGACCGTTCCCCCCATACTGTGGCCCACAAGCACAACCGCTTCTGCTTTCAGGGCGTCCACAACCGCAGCAACGTCGTGGCCAAAAGCATCAATCGTGTAAGCTTTACGGCCCATTCCCGATTTCCCGTGGCCGGCCAGATCAAGGGCAACAACCCGGTGCGTCTTTGAAAACCAGTCCATCTGATCCTGCCAGTAGGTTGCATCACAGCTCCAGCCGTGGACAAAAACAAGGGCAGGATGATCCCCTTTGCCCTTTTGAACATAATGAATCAAAACCCCGTCCCGGGAAGTTACCCGGGCCGTTTCAGCATAGGTAAATGATGCCGCAATTAAAACCGTACAGATCAGGCAAAGGCCTTTAATGCCATTTTTTAACAGACTCATGTGTACCTCCAGGAATTTAAATAAAGTTCGATTTCGATATACTGGCTGGTAGAAAATTAATACTTTTAGGCCCCGGTTTCAACTGCAAACAGGTCACCCCTGGGCAAACGCATGTAGAACCGGCACGTTTTTTACCCATGTAGCAACTGCTACAGAAAATTTGACAACAGCTCTTTATAGTGCACACAATGGGCGCAGCCCTGAACCTTATACCTGTCCCCTGTATTACGACATAAGGCGGACCATGAAACAGCAAAACCGGATAAACCAGAAAGGAGAGGTATCATGACACGACTGGACCATTACTCTGAAAGTGAACGCGCCCATCTTCTCGGGCTTCCATGCCCTGAATATGCATCAACCCCGTTTGTTCCGGCGCCTGAATCAAACAGGCTAAGGGTTGCGGTCATCTCCACGGCCGGACTTCATGTCAAAGGTGACCGTCCCTTTGATATGGGCGCGTCCGATTACAGGCTCATTCCTTCCGACACCCCGGCAGATGACCTTGTCATGAGCCATATTTCAACCAACTTTGACCGCACCGGCTTCCAGATGGACCTTAACACGGTCTTTCCCCTGGACAGGCTCAGTGAACTGGCCGGCCGGGGGAGTATCGGCAGTGTGGCCACTTACCATTATTCGTTCATGGGCGCCACCGCCTCTGAACAGATGGAGCAGACCGCCAGGAGCCTTGCCGGTATAATGAAAAAAGACCGGGTCAACGCGGTTCTGCTGGTGCCGGTCTGACCCAATTGCACGCGCGCCGTGGGCGGGCTGGCACACTATATTGAAGACGAAGGGATTTCCACCACCCAGATCAGCCTGATCCGGGAACATACCGAAAGGATCAAGCCGCCCCGGGCCCTGTGGGTCTCATTTGACCTGGGCCGCCCCCTGGGGACTCCAAATGATGCACCGTTCCAACGATCCGTTTTGGAACATGCACTGAAACTGTTTGAATCTCCGTCAGGTCCTGTTCTTGAAGACTTTCCCCATGATGCCCCGGACATTGTTTCAGAATCCGCTCCCGTGGCATGCCCTGTCAGTTTCGGGTCTGGCACGGAAGCGCTATCATCGGCAGAACACCTGTTGGACCAGTTTATATCCGAAATCGGTCAGATGCGCACCTGGTACGACATCGCCCGCAACACCCGAAACAGGACCACAACCGGGGTCAGCGGGATGTCGCCGGACGAGGCAGCCGGTTTTATCAAACGTTTCATGGATAACGGTTCAAGGGGTGAAATGCTCGGAGATCCTGTCCTGCCGGACAAACTCCGCCTGGCATGCGAAGATATCAAGGCCTATTACCTTGAAGCGGTCCAGGCACAACCCGGCCAGCCCACGGACAGTAAAAGCCTGGCCGACTGGTTCTGGGGGGAAACCTATGCTGCGAAAATAATTAATGAGATCAGGAAAATCTGCCTGGAGGATTCATCTGAGATGCTGGGAATCCTGGGCAAGCTCCTTCTTGTACCCAGAAACCAGGTGCACAGGTTCATGGATTAGCCTGTGGACCATTGATAGCGGCAAAGTTGATTGAGGCGCGAAAGTAACGCCGGGCCATGAGGGCGGCACGGCAGATGCGATGACAGGTGGCATGGACGCTACCTACCCAGTGACCGCGCATGGTCAAGTTGATGTCGATGAGGCGTTGAAATTGATCCGCACACCGTGTTATATGCTTATGGTAATTGCCATATTCTGTCAGAAGCGGACGAAACATATAAAAACAGCTATCTGGCGTTATGTCAGCGCACGCATGCGCAATTAACAGAGATTTTGGGACTGTTGGGAATTGAGGTGCCGGCGAGAATGTAAACCTTATCGTTGCAAAAAGTGTGAAGGTTCCAGCTTCAAGGCGCCAAGGTTGCCGCTGTAGTACTCTACCGCAAAACCTTGGGAACGAAGAAGATGGGATCTTCACGCTTTTCCCG
>JANQML010000393.1 GCA_028280105.1 Desulfobacula sp.
ATAGGTGAAGACACGGGTCAGTGCCCCTTTGGGATTTTCAGCCTGGTCCGAATAATTGTCCAGGCAGTCCGAGCGCAGGGTACATCTCGAATTGGGGTGGCTTAAGGGGACGGGGTTGCCGTGTTCGTCGTTTTTTCCCTGAAACCATTCTCCCTGGAAGTTGATGCCTTTTTCAGGCGTTTCTTCATTATTTCCGATCCAGTGAGGCGTCCTGTTTTCATCAATCAGGACATTGGACCAGATCACTTCGTGGCCGGGCCGTCTTAAGACTTTCATCAAAAGGGGGTCTCCGTCCTGGTTGACATCTTCTACAATTCCGAAAATACCGGCTTCCGGATTGATACACCGGATGCTGCCGTCGTCTGCAATCCACATCTGGGCCAGATCGTCTCCGATAAAGACATGGCCGGCCATGGCAGTGGTGGTTTTGCCGCATCCGCTGGGGGCCGCGCCCGCAAACCAGGTCGTCCGGTTGCCGGGGCCGTTGATCCCGGTGATAAACATGTGTTCGGACAGCTCTTTTCCCCTGTTCTCATACACGGCCTTATCCACGGCAAACCGGTGGTTTCCCTTTTTCAGCAGCAGGGTGTTGCCGGCATAGGTACATTTAAAGCTGTAGGTGGTGCGGTGGGTTCGATCCATAAAAACCCGGGCATTGGGAAGATCCTCTGTCCGGTTAAGGCCTTGGCTGTGGATGTTGGTGAAAAAGTGGCCCAGGGTTTTCACCTCGCTTTCAAAGGCGTCAAAGGCATTTCGATAGAGCAGTTCCGCGCTGTGGGAGACATAGGCTGAGCTCGTTATTTCAAGTGCCGGATTGGATACCGGGGAGCCCACGGGACCTCTCATATAAAAACCCACAATCATGATCTTGTCCGCCATGATACCGGTCATGTTGGCCTGAATCTGTTCCAGGGCTGTTGGCCGGTCCATCCGGTTGGCCAGGGAGCTGATATGGTCATCCGGGTTGGCGATGTAAAAGGTCCTGTCCACGATTCTGCCCTGTTCTTTGGCCAGGTCAAAATGGATGGTGTGGCCGTCTATGGCAAGGGGGCTTTCCTCTTTTTTTTCAATGGCAAGCCGTCGGATAAACGCCTTGTCTTTTTCTGAGCCGGTGTGGATAAAGACCGCTTTGGGGCGGCAAAGGGCGATTGCGTTGGCAATCCGGGTGAGGATATCCGGGTGGGTAAAGCTTGAAAGCCGTTCCAGCTGGGTATCGTCTAAGAGTTGTTTAAAAATGAGTCGGGCCTCATCAACAGACGTCACGTTTCCCAGTACATCAATAATATTTATATCCGTCGCATTTGTATCGGTGTCGATTTCACTCATGATTTTAATTGGCTCCAATTAATGATAATATAGTAGAGTTGTATTTTTCTAATCGTTAAACAGATAAAAATCAATGATTTCTTAGTGGTTTATAAAAAAATTGGGATTGTATTTTACGATCATCCGGGTCACAATGGCATGAACCGTTAACGCGTTTGTTCGATAGGGAAAACAGACGAAAAATATGATGATAATTTAAAGAAAAAGAGGAACATATGATTTTCGCAGATCTGCATAATCACACCACGGCATCTGATGGGGACTTTACACCGGAGGAAATGATCCTCCAGGCCAGGGAAAAAGGAATAAAGGCCATTGGCATTACCGATCACGACACCCTTTCCGGGCTTTTGCCCGCCGTTGCCGCCGGCAAAAATAACGGAGTTGAGGTGGTTTGCGGGGTTGAGGTCTCTGTCCGGTTTAAGCGCCCTTATTTTACCGGAACCCTCCATCTGCTATGTTATTTTTCGAATACCCGTCTCAATGACCCGGATTTCACATCCGGATTGAATTCGATACTGGCGGACGGACGGGGGGAGCAGCTGGTAAAGGACCGGATCCGTGAAATCAATACCCAGTTCGGACCCGGCGGAACCCTTGCCCGGCTTAACCGGAACATGACCTATGAGGATATTTCATCGTTGAGCGACAATGCCACCCGGCGGCATTTTGCCCTTGCCCTTGAAAAGAGGTTCGGGATCTGTGATAAAGATGCGATTACCGCCATCATCGGCAATGACAGCCCTGCCTATCTTCCGTCCGGCGTGGATCTGTCATCCCTGACCGGTTTTATCCAGGCCCATCCCATGGTGGTGTCCCTGGCCCATCCGGCAGCCGGTTCTTTTCCCGGGGGCGGCCATTATAAAGAGGTGCTGCCCAGGGTCGAGGTGGTTGAGAAAATCCTGCCCGAGTTTCTTGAGGCCGGGATGAATGCCATAGAGGTCTATTATCCCGGGCATTCGTCCGAACACACGGCATTGATGAAAGCCTGGGCGGAAAAGCATGATCTGATTATGACCGGCGGGTCTGATTGCCATGATGCCGTCCAGCGGCCTTTTGGGGTCCGGGGGCTGTCACGGCCGGAATTTGACCTGTTCAAATCAAAGTTGGAAAACGCCGGTTAAGAATCAAACCGCACCGGATAAAAGCAGAGAAAGCGTTTAAACAATCAATAGAAAATCGTTTTGTTTATGAACTCAATAGGCGTTTGCCCTGGTTTAATCCGGGGTTGGGGTGTATTGAAGAGACCGGATGTGGTATAGTTCCAAGTATATCAGCCCCGTATCGACGTTCCGGGATTTACGATCAAAGATAAAACGATATTATCTAAATATTATCTAAGCCGATGATGCCGACGCAAAAGAAAAAGAAGCCTTTTGTAAATACCTGCAGGAGGGGGAAGCAAAATGGTGGAAAAAGCAAAAATCCGTATTCTGTTTGTCGACGATGAACCCAATATCTTAAAGGGATTCAAACGCAGCCTCCGGCCGTTAAGATCGCTTTGGGACATGACCTTTGCCCCGGGAGGGAAACAGGCGTTGACGATCCTTGAACAGAGCCCCTTTGACGTGGTCCTTTCCGATATGCGGATGCCGGAAATGGACGGATCGCAACTGCTTGAGATTGTCCGCCGCACATACCCCGGGATCATGAGGATCATATTATCCGGACACTCGGATGAAGATCTGATTATGAAATCGGTTAAATCCGCCCACCAATTTCTCTCCAAACCATGTGAAAAACAGACCCTGATTTCAGCGGTTTCCAGAGCCGGTTATTTAGATAATATTTTGCAGCCTTCCGGTTTGAAGGACCGGTTGGGCGGTATTGAATGCATCCCCAGCCTTCCGTCCCTTTACGAGGAGATGATGTGGGATATGGATCGCGGATCTGGAAGTGCAGACAGCGTGGGGCGAATCATTGAACAGGATATGGGAATGACGGCCAAAGTCCTCCAACTGGTTAATTCCTCTTTTTTCGGTATACACCGTCATCGGTCCCGTGTCAGGGAAGCGGTCTCATTTCTGGGCATTGATATTGTGAAACACCTTGCCCTGGATATGAATGTCTTTTCCCGTTTTAACCGGGCATTGTCAATCGTCGGTGTGGAGGAGATCCATGACCATTCCATCCGGACAGCCGGGATTGCAAAACAGATCGCCGGCGACGGGAAAATGGGAAACGGGAAAATGAATGCAAAAACGGCGGACAATGCCGTAATATGCGCTTTTCTGCACGATATCGGACGGCTGTTGATGGCTGAGTATTTTTCAGATCAGTATGAACGGGTTGTACGTCTTGCCGGGCAGGAGCAGATGACGGTTCCCGAAGCGGAGCAAGCGGTTTTCAATGTGACCCATGCCGAGATAGGGGCTTATCTCTTAGGCCTTTGGGGACTGCCCGATATGATTGTCGAGGGGATTGCCTTTCACCACTCGCCCGCCCGGGCGGAACCCGAGAATATGGAGTTAGCCGGTTTAATTCATGCGGCGGATCTGATTGAGCATCATGTCAGCCAGGGGGAAAATCTGGACCGGTGCATGGATAAAATCGATCCTGCGTTCAGGCAGAAACAGGGCATGTCGGAAAAAGTTGCGCAATGGCTGACCATTGCGGATAACCGGGGCGGAAATTGAATCGAATGATTGGAGTGAATTATGAATATTCTGGTTGCAGAAGACAACTATGTGTCAAGATTGCTGGTGAAAAAGACCATTCAGAAAACCGGCCATACGATTCTTGAGGCTGAAAACGGAAAGATCGCCTGGGATCTCTTTTTAGAGCATGAACCCGACATGGTGATCTCCGACTGGATGATGCCGGAATTGACCGGAATCGAGTTGTGCACAAAGATCCGCCAATCCGATAAAAAAACCTATTCATATATCATACTGGTCACGGCCAGAGACACGACCACGGACCTGATCGAGGTCTTTGAAGCAGGGGCGGACGATTATATCATCAAACCCTTTAAACCCGACGAACTCAGATCCCGGATTAAAACAGGGGAACGAATATGCCGGCTGGAACAGCAGCATCATGATTTTAAATCCCAATTGATTAAAAAGAACGAGATGCTGGATAAGACCCTGGCCGACTTAAAAACGACCCAGTCCCGGTTTCTGCAATCGGAAAAGATGGCATCCATTGGCCAGCTGGCTGCCGGTGTCGCCCATGAGATAAACAATCCCATCGGTTTTATCGGCAGCAATCTGGATGCCCTGACCGATTACATGAAAGATGTCGATCACCTGATTGAAAAATACCAGGAATTAAAAAACAGACTGACAAAACCCGGTGAAGCGGTTTCGGAACCGATCAAAAACCGGTTATCAAAGATTGCGGCCTTTGAACAGGAAATTGAAATTGATTATCTCAAAAAGGATATCCCGGACCTGTTGACCGACTGTAAGGACGGGACGCTGAGAGTGGGGCGGATTGTAGGAGATTTGAAGAGTTTTGCCCATCCGGGAAATGATAAACAGATGCTCATTGATCTGAACAAGGGGCTGGAATCCACCCTGAACGTGGTTTACAACGAGATTAAGTACAAGGCCGACGTTAAAAAGGACCTGGGGGAAATCCCCATGGTTGCGGGATTCCCTCAAAAACTGAATCAGGTTTTCATGAATATCCTGGTCAACGCGGCCCAGGCCATTGAAAAAAAAGGTGAGATCAAAATTACCACTCAAAAGCAGGGAACCGATGTCGTGGTAAAGATTTCAGATAATGGGTGCGGTATCAGTGAAACAGATTTGCCAAAGATATTTGATCCGTTTTTTACCACCAAGGAGATCGGCAAGGGGACCGGACTGGGAATGAATATCGCCTATAACATTATCGAGGAACACAAGGGGAATATTTTCGCGGAAAGTAAGTTGGGCAAAGGCACCACATTTACCATTACCCTGCCCGGCAAATAGCCCGGATATCTCATGACGATTTTAATGAAATATCCGGGAGAGCCAATTTTCCCCGGATGCCGGGGTTAAACCGCCGGAAACCCGTTCCGGATTCCGGCGGTCTTGATTCAGAGGCTTATTTAAGTTTAAATTGAGCCATCATCTCTTTCAGCGCCTTTGATATACCGGACAGTTCATTTGCAGTCGTCTCTACAGAGTTGGACCGTTCTGATATCGTTTCGGTAGAGTGGGATACCGATAAAATATCTTCCGTTAATTTGTTTGCGACCGTCGAACTCTGGGCAACACTATCCGTGACCTCTGCCACCCCCAGCGATGCCTGGGAGACGTTATTGGCGATTTCATTGGTCACCGAGGATTGTTCTTCCACGGCGGTTGCAATGGATGCAACAATATCATTGACATTGTTGATAACCGTAGAAATCTGATTGATCTCTTCAATGGTTTCTCCTGTGGACTGCTGTATCCGTTCAATCTTATTGCTGATTTCAGAGGTGGCCTCTGCGGTCTGGTTGGCCAGATCCTTGATCTCATTGGCCACAACCGCGAATCCCTTGCCGGCTTCTCCTGCCCGGGCCGCCTCGATGGTGGCGTTCAGCGACAGCAGGTTTACCTGTTCCGAAATGTCATTGATGGTGTCGGTGACAAGGCCGATCTCTTTTGCCGCCTTACCCAGATCCTGGACCTTTATGGATGCGTGTTTTGCCTGTTCAACCGCTTCTGAGGTAATCTTTTTGGATTGATCCGAATTTTTGGCGATTTCCGTGATGGTTGAGCTCATCTCTTCGGCAGCAGCGGAGACCGAGTTGACATTGGAAGAGGTCTCTTCAACCGCCTTGGCCACGCTGGTCATATTGGCACTCATCTCTTTGGCTGACGCGGCCACGGATGTGGACAAATCATCGGTTTCCCGGGATTCCGTTGACAGGGTTTCAGAGACATCCGCTAAACTCTCCGATGATTCGGACAGGGTGCGGACATTCTCGTTTATCTTTTGGATCATTTCATGCAGGTTCGCCTTCATGCCGTTCAATGATTTTGTTAAGTGACCGATTTCATCATTTTGGTCGATGTCCAGATCCCGGCTTAAATCGCCCTGGGACATGCTTTCTGCAAAACCAACCCCTTTAATGATGGGCTGGGTAATGGAACGGGTGATAACAAAGAAAATTCCGGCAACGACACAGAGCCCGAGAAGAACCATCAGACCGGCTTTGAGCATCTGGGAACGCAATGCCGCATCTGTGGGATCCAGGGACTGGATGACCTGGAACGCACCGTGTATACTGCCTTCTTCCCAATTCTCCATGGTGCCGCCGGTGGGATCTTTCCCGTCATCCCGCCCCCATAGGGTTTTGGACTGGGCCGGGTCCCCGTGGCAGACCAGGCAGACCTTGGAGAGGCGGACCGGCAGAAAATAGCGCACAGAGTTGGATGTTTCGTCAATCAAATAGTATTCGTCCAGGTTTTCCGCTTTTATTTTTTGAAGTGCCGGACCTTCGATTTTCGTGGTCTGTTGGTAATCCGGTTCATTTTTAGGGTTCCGGGGGCTGAACTTGGGAACCCTGAACGTATACCCGCCTTGTTCCGCCTTACGCATGGATGCTTTCCATGCCGAAACAACCGGAACCATGGCCAGCACCTTCTCTCTTTCTCCGGCAGCGGCCAGTTCTTTTATATGTTCAGTGGTAAAAAGCTCCATCCGCCACTTCTCTTCCATTTCATCCCGGGCAGATTCTGAAATCAGGCAGATGGCCCGGGACTTTTCCACAATG
>JANQML010000012.1 GCA_028280105.1 Desulfobacula sp.
GTCACCCTGTCGGTTCCGATTATTCTCTCCCAACTGGCCCAGATCGCCGCCAGCGTTGTGGACGTGGTCATGGCAGGGCGTATCGGATCCCTGGAACTGGGGTCCATTTCCACTGGGGCGGCCCTATGGTCGCCCATGATGATTTTTCTTCTGGGGATGCTTTACGTTCTCACCCCCATGACCGGCCTGCTCATGGGACAGCAACGGGAAAACCAGATACGATCCCTGGCGGCCCAGGGAGTGGTCCTGGGGCTTCTCGTCGGTCTGATTCTGGGTGCGGCCCTTTATTTCGGTGCCGGCCCTCTGTTTTCCCTGGCCAATGTCTCCGCTGACCTGGTTCCCGGGGCCGTCTCATATGCCCGCATCGTGGCCCTGGCCTTTCCAGGGTTGGCCCTGTTCCTGACCTTCAGGTTTCTGCTGGAGGCATCTGGCGGAGCGTTGCTGGTCACCCTGTCCATGGTTGCCGGCATCATCCTGAAAATCATCCTGAACCAGGCCCTGGTGTTCGGGCGGTTTGGCTTTCCCACCCTGGGTATTGACGGGTTTGCCGTATCCACGGTAATTGTTTTCTGGACCATGGCGGTCATTCTTTTGGCAATGATTTTGGGGATTCCCCGCTTCCGATACCTTAAGCCCGGAATCACCACGCGGTCACAACTGGCGCCTTCACGAATGTTTGAACTGGCCCGGAAAGGGCTGCCCATTGCCCTGAGTTTTCTGTCCGACTACCTGGTGATGGCAGTGGTGATATTGTTTATTGCCACCATCAGTCCCGTTGCCGTGAGCAGCCATCAGATTGTTTTCAATATAATATCGGTCCTGCTTATGATTACCACCGGCATCGGTATGGCCGGGACCATTACGGTCTCCGGTGCACTTGGCTCGTTAAATCCGGTCCGTGTCCGGCAGGCTGCAGCCCATTGCCTGGTCGTGAGTATCCTGACGGCCCTGGCGATCAGCGTGGTTTTAGGTCTGTTCGGGGATACCCTGGTACGATTTTACAGCCATGACGCCCGTATCCATGATCAGGCAGGAACCGTTATCCGGGTGGCGGCTCTTTTATTTACCGTGAATGTTGCCGCCATCACCCTGGGTTTTATCCTCAGGGGCATGGCACATCCCGGCACCCCGCTTGTCATCATGGCCGCCGCCCACTGGGGGATCAGCATTCCCCTGGGATATCTGCTTGCCGAAACCTCGGTTCTGACGCCTCCTCTCGGATTGATCGGCTGGTGGTACGGGCTTTTCACCGGTGTTATCCTGGCCACCCCGGTGCTGGCATGGCGCGTTTTCGCTGTGCTGGCAAACCCTTTTTCATCCCGGGCCACTCAGAGAGGCGGCAACCCGTTTCAATGAGTAAATTTCGGAATATGCCGCTTTCAGGGAATCAAAACCGGGCCGTGAAAAAGTAACGGCAGAATCAAAGACTGAGGTTTCTGCCGGGGCGGCGAGCCCAGGTCAGGGGACGTCCGAGTCTTCCGGCATGAAACCCGGAGCCATGTGAAAATCACCGTCTTTTGAAAAACAGCCGCCGGAAAAAATGGCGGCATGCAGATGAGGGTTGAAGTTCAGAAAATCTCCATACGTCTGAACAGCGATGTTGGCGCCGGGAACGCTATCATCATCGGCCATATCTGAATGAGATATTTTTTTGATGACATTCCAGGTGCAGATAGCCCGGATATTTCATGACAATTTGAGTGAAGCACCCATAATTATCTTTAAAAACAAAAAGTTGGGCTCATAACCCATGCAAATATAAAGATTACAAATTGTCACCCTTTGGGCGAACCGATTTTGCTTCATCTGTGTCGTTACAGATCGTTTGCGGTAGGACAACTACAGCTTCACGACCTGTGCCTAACAGCTAAAGTAAAATCGATTCGTGAAATATCCGGGATAGAGTGTTTTACCAATAATTTCCTGTCAAAGAGGAAGTAAATTCTCAGGCGGTTGGGAATACTGAATACCCGGTTTCTGACCTTCAGGTTATTGCCGGAGGGGCACATTCTTTAACGGATGTTCCGGTTCTCCTGATCTTTGTATCTTGAATAAAATCAGTGAATTTACTGCCTCACCCCCAAAAAAAAATCTAATTAAAAAAAAAGTGTTGACAAATCGGATTCATATCTATTAACTTAGCCCTGTCATTCTTTCAAAAGTTTACTTTACTCATTCCTCCAAAAGTTTACTTTATTCACTCTTTCATTATAATTTTCTATATGTTGTATTTCGGCAACAGTACAACTTATCAGTGTTCAAAAACAGATGGGGTATCATACTATAAGGTCATAGTATATCAGACTAAGATCAGCTTTAAATACTTTGTATAAATTAAATAGCCGCGTATAGAGATATCTTGCAGATTAGACCTGAGCTGATGATGGCCGATGATTCAACTTAGTCCAAGCTGTACATATAGACAGTTTGCTTAAATTGTAAATAGAAAGACGGCGCTTTGTTCGGATTTAAAAGTTAAAAAAATCAATTCCATTCAGCTGCCGGGATTTGAGAATCTGAATAAGGGTTAAAGAAGTTAGCCTCCAAAAAATGGAGGGTGTATTTTTTTGTCTGTCATATCCGTTATAAAGTCAAAAAGATCGTTATAAAGGATAAAAAGGTATGTTTTTTTGTAATTACGCTTCGTTTTTTACAGTCATTATTATTCAAATAAGTAAATAGGAGAGCATGATGAGGCTGAAAGAAATCGACCAATTGAGGGACGCGCTGTTTGAAAAAATAAACGTTGTTAAAAAAACGGCATTTACCAAGGAAGATATACCAGACGATAGCTATCTGGGTGGTGATCTGGGTATCGATTCCATAGAGATGCTGGAGATATGGTTCCATCTCGAAAAAGAATTGAGCATCAAGATAGGAGATGACCTGAAAAGAGATGTGTACACCATCGATCAAGTGCTTGGGGTGCTTGAATCTGTTTCATCCAACTGTGATCAGAATTAAAACCGGCGGGATTCGAATATGTTTCAAGATGATTTATTGAAAGGGCAGGTGGTTCTCATTACCGGCGGCGGCACAGGTCTGGGACGGGCAATTGCCGGGCAATTCATAAAATATGGCGCTAAAGTGGTACTGGTTGGCCGCCGCAAAAATGTACTGACCGACGCTGCAAATAACATCAGCCGCACCAGGGGTGATGTGCTGGCCATTAAATGTGACGTTCGCTATGCAGATGAAATAGAAAATACTTTTGCCCAGGTGATTGCCGAGTTCGGCAAAGTCGACTGTCTGATTAACAATGCTGCAGGAAATTTTGTGGCGCCGACCCATCATCTAAGCTCCAATGCCTTTAAACTCATTATTGATACGGTTCTTATGGGGAGTGTGAACTTCTCCTTAACCGCAGGCAAACACTGGATCAAACAGAAAGAAAAAGGAACCATACTCAATATCCTGACGACTTACGCGAATACCGGTTCTGCATTCGTTGTTCCTTCAGCCTGTGCCAAGGCCGGTGTCGAAAATATGACCAAATCACTTGCAGCAGAGTGGGGGAAATACGGTATCCGGGTAATCGGAATAGCACCGGGGCCTTTTCCCACCGAAGGCGCAATGAGGCAATTGCGTCTGAATGAGGACCTTTTTTCCAATAAGAATATTTTAGAATTTGTTACGGAGCGGATTCCTCTGGGGCGATTTGGAAAATTGGACGAGTTGGTCAATCTGGCAATATTCCTCGTCAGCCCTTCAGCCGAGTTTATAACCGGCGAGGTGGTACGGATCGACGGAGGGGAAATTGTCAATCTTTCAGGTGAGTTTTGTTTTTTAAACGGCGTGACAGAGGACTGCTGGAGCAGGAATAAAAAATTGAAGCGGCCACGGACTCAAAAAGAGCCCGTCTTTAATAATTCTTTAAAATAGCAATTAGGAGAAGAGATTATGAATGAACATCAGCTTGAAGTAACAGAAATTATCCTCGAGATTATCGAAATGGAGATGGACGAGATTAAACCGGATGACGAGTTTGCTCAATTCGACCACATCGACTCATTACAGGCGCTCGATATTCTGACTGAATTAGAGCGTAAATTCAAAATTAAACTTCCGGAATCTGAACTTCGGAATTTCACAACGATTAACAACATTATCGAAGTTGTTGAGCGGAATGTTCCGGCGCTGGCTGTAGGGTAACAGGAACATTTGTCCTGTAGTTATTAGCACACGACACAGCTTATGGCCGTGTTAATTCATTAAAGTAACAATTTGTTACTTAGAAGTTTTAACCAATAAGGTAATACTGTGAATATTTTTGTGACAGGGGCCACCGGTTTTATCGGATTAAACATCATAAAAGCGCTCATAGACGCCGGGAAATCGGTTGTGACCTATGCGCGCGGGAGTTCTAACGTCAGGTATTTAAATCATTTTCCAATCAAACTGGTGAGAGGAGAATTAACAGATTTAAGTGCTGTAATATCCGCCATGAGTAGTTGTGATGCAGTGATTCATTGTGCCGGAAATACAAGTTGCAACAGGCGTGATTATGAAGATCTTACGACAGCAAATGTCACGAGTACCAGGAACATCGTTGCCGCAGCCCAGGCCAATGGTATTAAAAGAATTGTGTACACCAGCACCACCTCAACCATAGGCGCCTGCCCGGATGGTTCTAAACCGGGAGACGAAAAAACACCCCTTACCGGTTTTCGCGCCAGATCACCCTATGCAGCCACAAAAATGGCGGCGGAACAGGTGCTTATAGAGGCGCAGGACATTGGTTTGGAGCCGGTTATACTCAATCCGGCTGAGGTCCTTGGGTCCTATGACCACAACCTCCAATGGGGGCGGATCGTTCTCGCCATCGCATCAAACGCTTTGCCGTTCATACCTCCCGGCGGCGGCAGCTTTTGTGCGGCCACTGATGTGGCAGAAGCTCATGTGAGTGCCCTTGAAAGAGGAAATCCGGGTGAACGGTATATTCTGGCCGGGCACGATACCACATTTCAGGACTTGTTCCGGATCATGGGCAAGGTGGTCGGCAGGACACCCGTGCCACAAAGGCGGGCACCTTATCCCTGTTTGAGGCTGAACGCCCGTATGACCGAATTTTTAAGTCCCATCACCGGCAAGGCTCCTGCAGTGGATTCTTATCGTATGAAAGTATTTGGCAAGACATACTTTTTTTCTTCAAAAAGGGCCGCCAAAGTCCTTGGGTACAGGTCACGGTCCTTAACGGAAATGGTTACCCAGTCGTTTTCCTGGTACCGGGAAAACGGATTCATCTAAACCTAGGAATTTTAAACATGACAACGAGAAAAACAGCTCTGGTCACAGGTGGTTCCAGGGGAATCGGAAAGGGGATTGTACACTACTTTGCCGCCCGGCAAATAGATGTTGCCTTTACCTACAAAAGCGCCCGGGAAAAAGCAGACATTTTGTGCAAAGAGATGGAGAGTGCATACGGGGTCCAATGCCTTGGCCTGCAGACGGATATTACAGATGCCCAGGCCGTTGCCGCTGCCTTCGAGCAAGTTGGCAACAGGTTTGAAACGCTGGATATCCTCGTGAACAACGCCGGGGTGACCCAGGACCAGAACCTGATCACCATGGACTGGGAAGAGTGGTACGGGGTTATCGATACAAACCTGAACGGGGCATACCACATGAGTAAATCTGCGGCATTCAAAATGCTGCGCCAGAAATCAGGTGCCATTGTGAATATCGCTTCCACCGCCGGTGTGGCAGGTGTTGCAGGTCAGACCAATTACTCGGCCACCAAAGCGGGACTGATTGGTTTCACCCGTTCCCTGGCAATGGAGTGTGCCGGCCGGAATGTCCGGGTCAATGCCGTAGTGCCCGGATTTATCGAGACCGACATGACTGCCGGCCTGAGTGAAAAGCAGCGGGAGGGGATCCTGGAAAAGATACCCTTGAAACGATACGGACAGGTTGAGGATGTTGCCGCACTGGTACACTTTCTCGCCACGGAAGAGGCCAAATACATCACCGGACAGGCATTTATTGTAGATGGCGGATTGACGGTGGGTTAGGAGAAATTATGCAATGTACGTCAGAAACAGATCCGTTGCTCTACAATAAAGAGCAGATTCTGGACACCATACCCCACCGGGACCCCTTTGTTCTCATCGATGGCATTGTGGCGTTCGAGTCCCGGAAAAGATGCTGTGCCGTCAAGTATATCGACCCGGAAGACAGGATCCTCCAGGGGCATTTTCCGGGACGTCCCATCATGCCAGGGGTCCACATCATCGAAAACATGGCCCAGACCGCCTGCTTTCTTCTGGCCAGGGATGCGGATGAAAAGGACAATCTTTACGTACTGGCAAAGATAAACAAAGCCGTCTTTAACCGGAAGGTTTGCGGCGGGGAGACCCTTTTCACTGAAGTGACGGTTGAGCGGTTGTTTGATGAATTGGCCATTTTCAGTGGAACCGCTTCTGTTGACGGCGCCATTTGCGCTAAAGCCGACCTCGTGGTCGGTATAAATAAACGAGAGGAAAAAAAATGACCCCTTCAACCCGTGTTGTTGTCACCGGCCTTGGTGTCGTGAGTGCAAACGGCATGACCGTGGAATCGTTTTGGGAAAACGTCCGGGACGGCAAAACATCCATTGGCACGGTCACCGGTTTCAACACCAGCGATTTTACCTCAAACCGGGGCGGTGAGATTCCGGACTTTGATATTTCAGACTTTATCCCGGACACACCCGAAGTTTTGCAGTATGGCCGTGCCAAGCAAATGGCCCTGGTGGCGGCAAAGCAGTGCATCACCGATGCAGCGTATGATATGGCTGCAGATCCCTTCCGGGTCGGCGTGGTAATCGGGACCACCATGGGAGAATCAAAATCTCTGGAGTGTTGTACGGATTTTGTCTCTGGGCAAATTTCTAGCCAGGTCTCTGACCAAGTCTCTAACCAGGGGGCTGGAGAGGCTTTGCCCGCCCATATGGCCGCGGACTACCCGCCCCATACAATCCCCCAGGCCATTGCCGGGTTCTTCAATGCCTGGGGGCCGGTGATGATGATTCCCAATGCATGTGCAGCCGGTAATTTCTCCGTGGGGTATGCCCTTGACTGTATTCAAAAGGGAGAGGTGGATGCCATGATCGCCGGCGGCACAGACGCCTTTTCCCGTTACGCCTATTCAGGATTTTCCAGGCTCGGTGCCATCTCGCCGGAACTGCCGCGCCCCTTCAGTGCCGACCGCCAGGGCATGATCCCGGGGGAAGGCGCTGCCATGCTTTTTCTGGAATCATTGGAAAGCGCGGTAAAACGCGGTGCCCGGATTTATGCGGAAGTGGCCGGATATGGCGAGAGTTGCGATGCCCATCACATTACCCAGCCGGATGACGAGGGTATTGCCCGGGCCATGCACAAGGCGCTGGAAACGGCATATGTGGGACCGGAGGACATTTCATTCGTTTCAGTTCACGGCACCGGCACCCAGGCCAATGACGCCACCGAGACAAAGGCGCTTAAGAGTGTATTCAAAGGGAAAACCCCGGTGACCTCCGTGAAATCCATGATCGGCCATGCCATGGGGGCGGCCAGCTCCATCGAATGTGTGGCTGCGTTGCTGTCCATGCACCACGGCCACATTACCCCCACGGCTAATTACAGCGCCAGGGACCCGGACTGCGATGTGGACTGCGTGCCCAATGTGGGCCGGTCAACGCCGGTTGAGTATATTCTGAAAACATCGTCCGCATTTGGTGGAAACAACGCCGCCGTCATTTTTAAAAAAGTGTAACCTTATTTAAAGGAAGTACCTCATGAGTCAGAAAATCGGCATAACCGCCCTGGGAGCAGTGTCACCCTATGGTATCGGTACTGAAAAATTCGCCAAAGGCTGCCAAAACAGCCCGGGTTACCCCATGGCGGATCTGGAACCGGTCTCGCCTGAATGGGGCACAGGCAAACAAGGCGCAATGATCCCCCCATACGACCACAAGGAATACCTGGGCAGGAAGGGGCTTCGCAACCTGGACCGGGTGACCTTGAATCTGTCCACTGCTGTGGAGCTGATCCACACGGCACTGGGGTTTGATGTGCTGGAAAAGCGGCGGCAGTGGTTTGCGGATGATGACGTCAGCATTGTCCTGGGAACAACAGGGTCGGTTCAAAGTATTGCCGACTTTGACCTGCAAACCGTGGCAACCCCCCGGTTTGTCCAGCCCGGCCTTTTCCCCAATACGGTCTTTAATGCACCGGCCAGCTACACGGCCATCAGAAGGTCCATTAAGGCCAGCTGCATCACGGTGACCAATGGGGACCCCTCCTCTTTGGATGCCATCCGGATCAGCGCGAACCAACTGGCTTCAGGGCGGGTACGGCTTGCCTTTGCAGCCGGTGCCACTGAAATGACGCCCTGGCACATTGCCCTGTGCACGGCATCAGGGGGTGAGCTTTCCGCTCTATCCGAAGGGGCCCTGGTGCTGAGCCTGGAAAACGTCGATGATGCCGGCCAACGGGGAGCCCCTGTTCTCGGCACGGTGGGGGCAATGACCTCTCTCTTCTCTCCTGAACCGGTGCCGGCTGTCACGGAAGCCCTGCGGCGGCTGAAGACCGAAGCACCGGAGGATTACCAGGCCGTGACCCACATCTATACGGACCGGGAAGATATCCTGGGCGAAATAAACGGATTCAGCGACTGCAACGTGGCTAATCCGGAAAAGCGGTTCGGATATATGGGGCCGTTATTCGGGATTACGGCACTGGCTGCCGCTCTGGTGGAGGAGAGCATCCCCCCGGGGGCAAAGATTATGATTCTGAATGTTGGTCAAGGGGGAAATCTTACGGCAGGGCTTTTTGGTAAAGGCAAAGAAAAGGCGGTCTAGCTGCCATGCTGTGCATCACCGTCAAATCAACCCCAAGAAAAGGCAGGTAAACCGCTGATGAAAACCTTGAACCAGATGCTGGCCACCCAGGCCGGCCGCCACAAAGAGCAAACCTTCCTGGTACACCAGGGTAAAACCTTCTGCTATGCTGAGATGCTGCACCGGGCACAACTGGCTGCCCAGGCCCTGAAACAGGGCAGTGGTGTTCAAGAAGGGTCAAATGTCTTGCTGATGCTCGATAACGGACCGGATTTTTTTGCGGCTTTTTTCGGCACGCTCATGGCCGGCGGGGTTCCCGTGCCCGTCGGCCCCAAGTCAAGCAGGGACCGGATTGCCTATATTGCCGGGGACTGCTGTGCCCCGGCCGTCATCGTTGACCGGGAAATGCAACCGCCTGTTGCGGATCTGAATATAGATGTATCAATTCTGGATGTTGAAGAGATCACCCGTGACCGCGGTGGCGCCACCGCAGGTGAAATAGATCCCAATTCATTTCCGGCGCCGGAGGCCCCTGCCTTCATCCAGTACACCTCAGGCTCCACCGGCAACTCAAAGGGCGTTGTTATCTCCCACCGGGCCGTCCTGGAGAATATCAAAGCTTTTTCCAGACGAATGGGGATATCCGGCAAAGGGGCTGTTTTTTCATCCATGATGCCGCTATACCATGATATGGGCCTGATTGCCCTTGGGCTGGCCCCCCTGTTCCTCGGTGCAAAACTGGTTCTCTACCGCCAGGAGGCCCTCAGTCTCTACCACTGGCTGGCCGGAATCAATGAACATGATGTAACCATTACCGGAGCACCCAACACCTTGCTGCACCTGGCGACCAAGGTGGTTTCCGAACCCGGGGATTATAATCTTAGTTCCCTTCGTATGCTGATCTGCGGATCAGAACCCATCCACAAGGGAGTTCTGGAGCAGTTCGAGACCCTGTTCCAGGCCCGGGGCAAAATCAAGCCGGCATACGGGCTTGCCGAAATCGCCCTGTGCGCCACCATTACAGATGTTGATGCACCCTACCGGGTTGACCCGGAAGGGGTGGTCTCCTGCGGTACTGCCATCGAAGATGTTCAGGTCAGCATTCGGGATGATGACGGAACACCTGTGGAGCAGCCGGGTGAAAAAGGAGAGATATGGATCCAATCCCCGGCGCTGATGAGCGGCTATTACGGACGGGAAACCGCAACGGCAGAGACCGTCAATGACGGATATCTGTTAACGGGTGACCTGGGTTACCTGGACCCGGACGGCCGTCTTTACATTGTGGGAAGAAAGAAAAACATGATTGTACGCGGCGGTGAAAAATTTTCACCCCACGATGTGGAAGAGATTGCCCTTCGCTGTAAACCGGTACGTGCTGCTGCCGTGGTCAGCTGTGACATGGCCCGAACCGGCAGCGCATCGGTGGTTATGGTGCTTGAAATCTCGTCAAAAGATGCCAAAGACGTTGGAATGCTGCAACAACTCTCGTGCACCATCTGCAAAGAGGCCCAGGAAAAAGCCCATTACCAGCCGGATATTGTCATGATTACAAGTCCCCGTAATATTCCTGTCACCCCCAATGGAAAATTGCAGCACCAGGCCATGCGGCAACAGATTGCCGAAAATACCTTTCCCCATACCCATTGCTGGCAGACAAGCGAGCTGCCGGCGATGACTGAAAACACCGGAGCGAACAATGCCGTTGCTTGAACTCGTACAAAAAAAGGAATGGACCCCTGACAATGATGCTGGGCACCTCCCCCGGGAAGCCGTGGACAAGCTGCACCGGGACCTGATCGCCGTCCGGGATATGGAGTGGGATGCCAAAGGACCGGACGAGGCCATGCAGGCCGGCCTGTTTGATGCCCTGGCCGCCACTGGTTTGTTTGCCCTGACCGTGCCGGAACAATACGGCGGCCTGGGGGCAAGCAATGAAGCGTTTACCCGGATCATCCGGACCGCCTCCACCATTGGTGCCTGCGTTGCCATTACCGCAGTGCCGCACCTGTGCAACGGCGTCAAATCCATTGGGTTGTTCGGCACCCAAGAGATCAAAAAAGAGGTCTTTGCCCAAGTCCTGGACGGCAAACTCATCAGCTTTGCCCTGACAGAGGATCACACCGGTTCAAACGTCCCCTCCATCCGGAGCAAAGTTGAGCCGGACGGCAACGGGTACCGCCTGAACGGATCCAAGTTATGGGTGACCAATGTTCCCTTTGCCTGTTGCATCGTTGTGGTGGCCAAAAGTCCGGACCTGTCTCCCATTCCCAACGGAAGCACCTTTGTGCTGGTTGACCCCGGTGCCCAGGGGCTGACAATTTCAAAGACCTGGCACAAGCTGGCAGCAGACGGTTCTCCAACGGTTAACCTCTTCCTGGACAATATCCGGGTGGCTGAATCACAGCTCTTTGGTGACCGGGGTAAGGCCATTAACCATTTCAACACCATTGTTGAGACGGGGCGGCTCGGTGCTGCTGCCGGGGCCGCCGGAATAGCACAACAATCACTGGCCCTTGCAAGAACGGATGCCCGGAAAAACGGGCTTGGGGGGCACCTGTCGTCCCAGGGAGACTTTGACTGCTTTGTCATGCACGCGGTTCTGCGCTATTCAGGTTTCCTCTGCGATATCAACCATGAAGAACGCGGCATTATAACCGCCCTGTGCAAGCTGACCTGTACCCACCGGGCCATGTCAATGGTACAGGATATTTTCAGCTGGTATCTGTCAAACGGTGTGCCCCTGAATCCCGAGGTGGAGCGAATGCTCAAGGAGATCCCGTTTTTTAAGATTGTAGAGGGGCCTTCGGAGGTGATTACCTTCCATGCCATGCTGTCCATGGTGTCAAAGCTGGCAACAAAGGCGTCTGAGATTGATATTCCCAAAAAATTCAGCCATGGCGGCAGCCTGGAAAACCAACTGGGGCAACTGGGGCGGCAGTTGGCCGGATTTGCGCTTCAAATCTCGGAAATGCGCCCCATGATCCAACACCAGAACGCCCTCTGGTCCCTGGCCCAGTTTGCTGCCGCCATCCACACGGCCCAATGTGTATTTGCCGTCACCGCATGGGAAAAAGATATAGGGGACGACAAAGCCGTTCAGTATCGAAAAAGGGCTGTAAATGAGGCCATCCAGGCCTGCTGCGTGATCCGTGAAACATTAAACACCTAACCCGCTTCCAACGAAAAGAGTTATGGAAACACATATTATCACCGATCAAATAAAGACTTACATCTCCCAGGGGCTTTCGCTTCCGGAGGCATTTTTAAAAACCGCCGAAATGCAGCCCGGTCATGGCATGCTCTATATCAACAGCACCGGCCGTGAGGAGCGGCTGACCTATGCAGAGATGCTGGCACAGGCGGAGCACGTTTTGGGGGGACTGCGGGAGGCAGGACTCACCCGGGGCCATGTCCTTGTCTTGCAACTGGAAAACGAGTTGCAGTTTGCAGTTGCCTTTTGGGCGGCCCTGCTGGGTGGGATTAAACCGGTTCCCCTTACGGTTCCGGCCAATTTTCACCATCAAAATCCCGGCCTGCAAAAACTATTGGCTGTCTGCCGGACACTTGAACGTTTCAGCCTGGTGTGCGGGGATGACCTGGCAGCATCCTATGCCGCAAGCCTCAAGCGCGGGGGGATCTCACCACAGGTGCTCTGCTATGATGCGCTGCAGACAGCTATGCCGGCAGATGCGTGGACGCCGGGAAGGCCGGATGACACCGCTTTTTTAATGTACTCCTCCGGCAGCACAGGACAGGCCAAAGGTGTGCGGCTCAGCCACAGGAACCTGTTACACAACATTGCCCAGATTGCCGACCGTTCCGGGCTCCACGATTCCGACTGCTCCGTGACCTGGCTGCCTTATACCCATGATATGGGCCTGATACTGTTTCACCTGGCCCATTGTCTCACGGGCATTCCCCAGATCAAAACAACCAGCCTCGGATTCATGAGGGACCCGCTGGAAACCCTGCGCCTGATAGACAGACACCGGGCAACCCTGACCGGCCAGCCCAACTTTGCCTTTGAGCATATGCTCCGGCACATTGACCATGATCAGGCTGCCGGTCTTGATCTATCCTGCCTGCGGTTAATCTATAACGGGGCAGAACCGATCTCAGCCGGGCTGTGCCGTGAGTTTATCCAGCGGTTTGCTGCTGCCGGACTTCCGGCATCTGCCATTTCCCCGGGTTACGGCATTGCCGAGGCCTGCGTCTGCGCCACCCAGCATCCCCGGGGCAGCCGGCTGGACCGGGAAATATGCCCGGTGCTCACGGTCAACCGGAATGCCCTGGTT
>JANQML010000017.1 GCA_028280105.1 Desulfobacula sp.
CATTGAGCGGCTGGGTGTGGAGATCCGCACCAATGTCGAATTCGGAAAAGATATTACCCTTGAAAGCCTGAAAAAGGACGGATATGCCAGCCTGTTCATGGCCACCGGACTTCACGGTTCCCGAGAGCTCGGCGTAAAAGGGGAGAACCATGACGGTGTTGTCAAATGCACGGATTTCCTGAGAGATGCCGCGCTCGGCAAAGCAGAGAAACTTTCCGGAAAAGTCATGGTTATCGGCGGCGGCAACGTGGCTGTGGACGTGGCAATGACGGCCCGCCGCCTGGGAGCGGACGATGTAATCATGGTCTGTCTTGAAAAACGCGATGAGATGCCGGCCTGGGATTATGAGATTGAAGAGGCCCTTGAAGAAGGGGTGAATATTGTCAACAGCCTGGGGCCCATACGGTTTCTGGAAGAAAACAACAGGGTCAATGAGGTGGAGTTCCAGGAGTGTATCTCTGTTTTTGATGAAGACGGCCGGTTCAACCCGAAGTATGATGATTGTAAACTGACGTCCTATGAGGCGGATACCGTTATCGTTGCCATCGGCCAGATGGGTGAAACCGGGTATGCGCAAAAACAGGGTATTGAACTGACGCCGCCGGGCGGCTTTGTCGCCGATGCCCTTACCCTGCAGACCCCCATTGACTGGGTCTTTGCCGGTGGGGATGCCTTCTACGGCCCCAAATCCGTGGTGGATGCCATTGCTTCGGGTAAAGAAGCGGCCGAGTCCATGCACCGGTTTATCAACGGAGAAGATCTAAAAGAGGGGCGCGAGAAAAACTGGGATTATGAAAAACCCGGAATTATGGATGTTCCCAAGCTGGACCGCCCGGTTCCTGAAAAAATCGGACTTGCGGAAAGAGAAGGGAACTTTAAAGAAGTCACCCGGATGCTGGCCAAAGACGTTATCGAACGCGAAGCGGCCCGGTGTCTCTCCTGCGGCATCTGTTCGGAATGCTACCAGTGTGTGGAGGTCTGTCTGGCCGGCGCGGTTGACCACGATCAGCAGGTGCAGATCAGGGATCTGAACGTGGGGTCGGTGATCATGACCACCGGGGCCACCACATATGATCCGTCCGGTCTGGATGATATCTATATGTACAACCGGTCTAAAAATGTGATGACCTCGCTTGAGTTTGAGCGAATTCTGAGCGCGGGCGGGCCCACCATGGGTCACCTGATCCGGCCGTCGGACGAAAAAGAGCCCGAGAAAATCGCCTGGCTCCAGTGTATCGGCTCAAGGGATACCAATAAATGCGGGAACGGCTATTGTTCCTCTGTCTGCTGCATGTATGCCATCAAAGACGCCATGATTGCCAAAGAACATTCCGAAGCCCCGCTGGATGCGGCCATCTTCAATATGGACATGCGGACCTTTGGCAAGGACTATGAAAAATACTATAACCGGGCCGCCGAAGAAGAAGGGGTGAGATTCGTTAAATCCAGGGTCCATTCCGTGGTTGAAGAACCCGGAACCGACAACCTGATTTTGCGGTACGCGGATGAAGAAGGCAATATGCAGGAAGAGGTCTTTGACATGGTGATCCTTTCCGTGGGCCTGACCATTCCCAAAGAGAGCGCGGATCTGGCCAACCGGATCGGTGTCGAGCTGGACAAATACAACTTTGTCAAGACGCCGACATTCAATCCGTTGCAGACCTCCCGCCCGGGGGTTTATGTCTCCGGTACGTTCCAGGGTCCCAAAGATATTCCGTCGTCCGTGACCGAAGCTTCGGGTTCGGCAGGCGCCGCCGGTGTCCATCTGGCAGCGGCCAGGCATACCCAAACCAAGGTTTTGAGCATGCCCGAGCAGAGGGATGTCCTGGGTGAAGAGCCCCGTATCGGTGTCTTTGTCTGCAAATGCGGCATCAACATTGCCGGTGTGATCGATGTGGAAGCGATTGAAGAATATACCAAAAAACTGCCCAATGTCGTCTATACCGGTGAAAATCTGTTTACCTGTTCCCAGGATTCTCAAAAATCAATCAAAGAGCTGATCGACGAGCACCAGTTGAACCGGGTGGTCGTGGCCTCCTGTACACCCAAAACCCATGAGGGCATCTTCATGGATACGCTGGAAGAGGCCGGACTCAACAAGTACCTGTTTGAGATGGCCAATATCCGGAACCAGGGATCGTGGATGCATTACCATGAACCGGAACAGGCCACGGAAAAAGCCAAGGATCTGATCCGTATGGCCGTTGCCCGGGTTGCCACACTGGGGCCGCTTCATGATAAAAAGATCTCGGTCATTGACAAGGCATTGGTCATCGGCGGCGGGATTGCCGGTATGAATGCGGCCAAAGGTCTGGCCGACCAGGGATATCATGTGACCCTGGTTGAAAAGGAAGACCGGCTGGGCGGTCTGGGTAACCGGTTACACCACACCATTGAAGGTGATGATGTCCAGGTTTATGTCAAAGATCTGGTGGCCAACATCGAATCCCACAAAAATATCGATGTGCTGAAGCAGGCATTGATTGTGGGATTTGGCGGATACAAGGGGAACTTTGATACCACGGTTCTTATGGGAACCGCCATGGAAGAGAAAAAGATCGATCACGGGGTGATGATCGTGGCAACCGGTGCCACCGAATACCAGCCCAAAGAGTTTCTTTACAATGAGAGTGAAAACGTGATCACACAGCTGGAGCTGGCCGACCGGATCAAAGCGGGTGAAACCGCAGATGCCGGCCGGGTGGTCATGATCCAGTGCGTGGGTTCCAGAAATGAGGAAAATCCCAATTGTTCACGGATCTGCTGCCAGAATGCCGTGAAAAACGCCATTGCGCTTAAAAAGGCAAATGCGGATACAGATGTCTTTATTCTCTATCGGGACATGAGAATGTATTCCATGCTGGAAGAGTTCTACACCGAGGCCAGGAATCTGGGCGTGATTTTCAGCCGGTTCGATCCTGAGAATGAACCCGAGGTGGCAAAAGGGGATGACGGTAAAATGACGGTTCGGTTTACCGATCATGTCCTGGGGCGCCGGCTGGAAGCCGATGCCGATATGGTGGTGTTAAGCGCCGGTGTTAAGGCGGCAGATACCGAAGAATTGTCGACCATTATAAAAACCGGAAGAAATGCCGAAGGCTTTTTCATGGAAGCCCATGTGAAACTGCGACCCGTGGAAGCGGCCACAGAGGGGATTTTTATCTGCGGCACGGCCCACGGCCCGAAACTGATTACCGAAACCATCACCCAGGCCATGGCGGCGGCGTCCCGGGCAACCACCTTCCTTGCCCAGGAATATCTGACCCTGTCTGCGGTCACTGCCGAGGTGGCCCAGGAAGCCTGCGCATCCTGCCTGGTCTGTGTCCGGTCCTGTCCTTATAATGTTCCGGTGATAAATAAAGACGGTGTCAGCTACATTGACCCGGCCCTGTGCCAGGGGTGCGGTGTCTGTGCATCCGAGTGTCCGGCAAAAACAATCAAACTCAACTGGTATGAAGATACGCAGTTGCTCAGCAAGGTGGAATCTTTGCTGGAGGGGGTAATATGACAAATGACTTTCAGCCTGTGATTTTGGCGTTTTGCTGTAATTTCTGAGGGTATTCAGCAGCGGACCTGGCAGGTTCGATGAGATTGAAGATTCCCGCAAATTTTAGAATTGTCCGTGTCCCGTGCAGCGGAAAAGTGGATATCATCCACATTTTGCGCGCCTTTGAAAAAGGGGCGGACGGCGTATATGTCGTCGGCTGCATGGAGGGGGACTGCCACTACAATGAAGGCAATTTCAGGGCACGAAAACGGGTGGAGCAGGCGGCCAAGATTCTGGACCAGGTCGGTGTCGGCAGTGAACGGGTTCAGATGTTCAACCTCTCCTCCGGAGAAGGCCCTTTATTTGCCCAGTACTCCGTTGAGATGGACGAAAAGATCAGAAAACTGGGGCCCAGCCCCATCCGGATTGCTAAACAGAATAAAAAGGATGCGGCATAACGCAGTAAAAATTAAAAACAGCTTAATATGAGGTTCGCTTATGATCATAGCAGAGAAAAAACCCATTGAAGAGATCATCGATGAAGTCAAAGACTTCAAACGGATCCTGGTGCTCGGATGCAACGAGTGCGTGACCGTGTGTGAAGCCGGCGGTAAAAAGGAAGTCGAGGTGCTGGCTTCCGCTTTGAGAATGTATTTTATCAACCAGGGGGATGAGAAAGTCATTTCCGAGAATACCCTGGAACGGCAGTGCGACCATGAATATCTGGAGGAGATCCGGCCCAATATCGACGAATATGATGCCATTATCTCCATTGCCTGCGGGGTGGGGGTTCAGTTTGCCGCGGAAAAATACCTGACAACCCCGCTGATTCCCGGCGTGAATACGGTCTGTCTGGGGGCCAATGAAGATCGCGGGCTTTGGACGGAAAGATGTCAGGCCTGCGGGACCTGTATCCTGGCCCGGACCGGTGGGATCTGTCCGGTATCCAGATGTGCCAAACGGGTCATGAACGGCCCCTGCGGCGGTTCCAGCAACGGTAAATGCGAATTGGGCAAAGAGGTGGACTGCGGATGGCAGCTCATCGTTGACCGGCTCAAAGCCCTTGATAAGATGGATGAATACGAAACGGTCGCACCGATCAAGGACTGGTCCACGGACCGTGCCGGCGGTCCCAGAACCGTAACCAGGGAGGATGTGAAGATATGAGCCAATTAAATACTGAAAGCAGGCTGGAAAAGGTGTTAAAAGCCGGTCACCTGGGTGTAACCTCCGAGTGCGGCCCCCCGCGGGGAACCGATTCTGAAGAGGTAAAGGAAAAAGGACATCTGATCAAAGATCACGTGGATGCGGTAAACGTAACCGACAATCAGACCGCCATGACCCGGATGTCTTCCCTTGCGGCCTGTGTCCATCTCAAGCTCCAGGGAATTGAACCTGTGCTCCAGATGGTGACCCGGGACCGGAACCGGGTGGCCCTGCAAAGTGATATTCTGGGCGCCGCCTCTTTTGATATTCCGAACATGCTCTGCCTTTCCGGCGACCACCAGAGTTTTGGGGATTGTGCCCAGGGCCAGAACGTCCATGACCTGGATTCCATGCAGCTGGTTCAGACGGTCCGCCACATGAGAGATGAGGGAAAATTCCTGGGTGGGGATGATATCAAAGGACCGCCGAAGATCTTTGTGGGCGCGGCAGCCAACCCCTTTGCCGATCCGTTTGAAATTCGGGTCCCCCGACTGGCCAAGAAAATTGCCTGTGGTGCGGAATTTATCCAGACCCAGTGTATCTACAACCTGGACAAATTCAAAGAGTGGATCAAACGTGCCGCAGACCGCGGCCTGACGGAAAAAACCTTTATTATGGCCGGGATGACCCCGATGAAATCCGTGGGCATGGCCAAATACATGAAAAACCGGGTGCCTGGAATGGATGTGCCGGATGAGATCATTGACCGCCTGGCCGGTGTGCCCAAGGAGAAACAGGCCCAGGAAGGCATCGATATCTGTGTGGAACACATCCAGGAACTCAAAGAGGTCAAAGGGGTTTCCGGATTCCATATCATGGCCATTGAATGGGAAGAAAAAGTCCCTGAGATTGTTGAACGCTCCGGACTCTATCCCCGTCCTGAAGTCTGATTTCCCTTTTCAAAGTTCAAGATTTAAGAAAACCCCTGGTAAAGGATATTTCCTTTTCCAGGGGTTTGTTTTGTGACCGGAAAATCGACACCGGAATATGGCACGCGGCCGTGTTTTGGTTTTAATAGTGATATCTGAGTTGAGCGATTAATATAGAATTATTTTCAATTTTGTAAACGATCCGATGCTCATTGTTGATTCTTCTGGACCAATATCCGGATAGATTATATTTGAGAGGTTCGGGTTTGCCAATGCCCTCGTATTTGCTCCGCTGGATATCCTGTAAAAGGGTGTTGATACGTTGTAACCTGCCAGGGAATATCAGAAAATTGACAGGGGAAACAAAGAGCGGTTTCTATTGGGCAAAAATCCCTTTTTTCAGGATCGGCGGGCATCCGGTTACCGGAGACGGCAATCCCTCTCTTTTTTATGAATCCTGCAAAATCTTTTTGAGCCCGTCCCGTTTGGCAGGCAATCCTGCGGTTTTGGTTTTAATTAAACGACCCCTTGCAGTGATATACCAGGTGTTTAAAATCCGTTAGGCATCTGATTCATTACCGAGTTTTGTTTTTAGCGTTTATCTGGAGGCATTTGGGAAATTCGCCATTGACGGGAGGAAACCTGACATCCATCGGATTAAAAAAATTAAACTTGGAAAAAACCGCCCGTCTATTTTATAAAGGTCCGGTCTCCCCAGACGATCTGGCCGATAATTCTGATATCGTTGATATCCGCTTCATAGGGGGGATACATTTTCCTGTTTCTTGAGATAACCAGGGCTTTGTTTCCCGGCAGTTTTTCTATCTCTTTGATCACAACGACATCATCATATCCCAGGGCGTAAATTGCCCCGCTTTTCAAGCTCCGTTTCCCAACGTCGATCATTACCGTGTCCCCGTCTTCGATTTTGGGTTCCATCGAGTCGCCGGTCACTTTCATCAGGATCAGGTTTTTGGGAGACGATGCAATAAACGATAAGAATTTTTTTCTAAAGGCGTAGTATCTGCCCGTGGTGCTCTCAGACAAAACAAAGGATCCGCCGCCGGCATTCAGGTTGGCCGTTGCCATTGGCACAAAATGGTATTGTTCCGGGTCCGGATCATCCCACTGGGGGATGTTGACCCCGGTTTCGCCGGCAAATATCTTTTTTTGCACGGCTTCATCTTCGTGCCGGGAATCGGGTACCGGATCTGTTTTATACATGGGTGGTTCTCCTGACAGCAGCCAGGATGGATTGAATCTATAAAATTTGACTAAATTTTCGATCACAACCCCTTTGATATCCCCCTGGCATCTTTTATAGGCCATGATGGTATTTCTGCTCACGCCCAAATTTTGAGCTAAAACATCGTATGTATCATCAATTTTACTGATGGCTTTGGCGATTCTCGCGGACAAAGGGCTCTCTTTTTTAACTTTTTCTGGCATTTTAGTTCAATTAATTGTATGAAATGGTTGTTTTGTTCAAAATTTAGATTGAAACGATCCAAAATTTGAACTATATCGATGTTTAGGTCAATCGGTTGACCTGTTTAACGGTACTTTTTTTAGAAGATTTTTGCAACGACAAAAAATATGCCTTATCCCTTCGGGCCGGGCACGTTCTCCCGGAATGAATAAGGCAATCATAACGGCGGTTCCGGTGTCCGGGCGGACAAACAGGTAAAGAACCGCTGCATGACAGTCATCCGGAACCGGATGGCATTCCTAAAGATACGGAGGACGATATGAAGGCCGGTTTAAATGTAAGAATCTGGATGATGCAGGAATCGATTACATCCAGAAAAATAGCCAGAGATTATGGGTCCACTGAATCCTTTGTATCCAGATTTCTCAACGGGGAAAGAACCTCCCGGCCCCTGGCAGACCACTTTATCAGCAGCGGATGCCCTCAAACAAACTTTAAAGACGGAAAAGTCGCAGCATAAGGAGATGAATATGGCTCAAACCATTACGGAACTGATCCTGGACGGAAAAGATATTGCCGTTACGCTAACGGATTCGGAAAGGGATGAATTTAACCAATGTGAACAGATCATCGCAAACGGATGGGATACCTTTCTCAAAGTCGGATGGGCCATGGCCACGATTACCAATAAAAATC
>JANQML010000019.1 GCA_028280105.1 Desulfobacula sp.
ACCTTGGCGCCTTGAAGCTGGAACCTTCACGCTTTTTGCAACGATGAGGTTTATTCCTAACGGATAAAGGGCACATACTTATATGTGGCTATACATTGAAAAGAAAACGTATCTAAAAAACTGCCGGGCTTTACTTTGGATGATAAAAAAAGATATTAAAATAGACGGGTTAAATATTTAGACTCACCCTGCTGGCATTTGATTTAAAAAAACGGAATTTGAATGGTTAAACAATATTTGCAGTCAGATAGAAACTTTGACGACCTTGCACCTAAGTTCAAAAAAAAGGTTTATGGCAACCTCAAGGGAAAAATACGGCTGGCCGTATTAAAGAAGGACCTTGAAGAGTGTTATCCAGAAATATTGCGGATTGCAAAAGACACGCCGCTTCACATCCTGGATGCCGGCTGCGGGTATGGCCCGTTCTCATTAACCCTGGCCCGGCTGGGACACCGGGTGACACTGTGCGATCATTCCGAACGGATGCTTGAAATGGCGGCCCAAACCATTGATAAGGAAAATCTTTCAATGCAGACGACCCTGGTTCACAGCTCCATTCAGCACTTTACCCGTGATACGGACCGGCTCTATGATATGGTTTTATGTCACGCCGTTCTTGAATGGGTTACAGATCCCCGGTCATTGATCAGGATTCTGCTCACCCATTTAAAGCCCGGGGGTATTTTATCCCTCACCTTTTACAATCTGCACGGGATGGTATACAAAAACCTGCTGCGAACCAATTATAAAAAAATAGTCAGAAAAGAATATCATGGCTGGCCCGGCAGCTTAACGCCGGCCAATCCGCTAACGGCCGGTCAGGTGTTGTCCTGGATTGAACCGCATCCGTTAACGGTTCTATGCCACAGCGGTATACGGGTATTTCACGACTATATTTTAGACACCAAGGACAGGACCCGGCATCCGGATACGGTTCTGGCACTTGAATTGGAATTTTCCCGGCAGCCGCCCTATCGGGACCTTGGCCGGTATCAGCATATACTGATGAAAAAGTATAGCGTACTGCATGATCCGTCATCTGAAAAAGATACAGCAGGACAGGGCTCCAACCGCCGCTAAAAGACGGACAGACCCAAATCCACCATCAAATTTATGTTTAGCATATAGCCCGGATATTTCACGAATCGATTTTGCTTTAACTGTTAGGCACAGGTCGTGAAGCTGTAGTTGCCCTACCGCAAACGATCTGTAACGATACAGATGAAGTAACATCGGTTCGCCCAAAGGGTGACAATTTGTAATGCTTATATTTGCATGGGTTATGAGCCCAACATTTTGTTTTTAAAGATAATTATGGGTTTTTCAGTCAAATTGTCATGAAATATCCGGAATAGGCCATGGGTTACACCCCCTCCCTGGCCACCATACGGTGCCGGATGCAAGGCGACAAGGCGTGACAACTGAGGGCGTATCAGTCATACGCCGCAGGGAGGAACGACCGCAGGCACCGCAGCAGGTGGGACCTTATGGTGGATCAGGGCAGAATGATTTAATTGACAGATCCTTTTTTCTCGGTTAACTTGACCCCTGTTTAAATGGAACTTAATTTATACACCAGAATTTGCTTAAAAGGGCATAACCGGATTTTACAGGGTTATAGAAATTACCATGCTATTGAAAATCAATCCATACAACCCGCAGGAACGCCAGATTGACCGCGTAGTGGATATTATTAAAAAGGGGGGAATTGTTGCATACCCCACCGACACATTCTATGGAATCGGATGTGATATCATGAATAAGAAATCCATTGAACGGGTCTATGCGATAAAGCAGAGGAATAAGACCAAACCCTTTAGTTTTATCTGCCCGGATCTGAAAGATATTGCAAAATATGCCAAGATTTCAAATATGGCGTATCGAAACATGAAGCGATTGTTGCCCGGTCCCTATACCTTTGTTCTGGCCGGTTCGAAACTGGTACCCAAGATGATGCTGACCAAACGAAGAACCGCCGGAATCCGGGTACCGGACCATGAAATTGCCCTGGCCCTGGCCCGGGGCCTGGGTCATCCCGTGATATCCACCAGTGCCACCCATGCCGACGGCACCGTGTTTGAAGACCCCTCGTTACTGCACGATCACTTTAACAAGCAGATCGATGTGGTAATCGACGGAGGGCCCGTACCCAATGCCCCCTCTTCGGTTGTTTCGCTAATTGATGACATACCTGAGATTATTAGATATGGTTCCGGAGAGGTTGATATCTTTGAGTAAGGTTTCGGTCAGCCGCTTAATAAACGTTATCCTGTCCTCTTTTGGATAAACCGGTACAAGTTTACCTTCAATACCAGCAAGCTGTCCGACCCAGGCAACCGCATCATCCAGATTTCCGAGGCGGTCGATCAACTTTAACTGCATGGCCTTTTGACCGGTATATACCCGTCCGTCAGCCAAAGCCGCCATCATTTCAACGGGCATTTTTCTGGCCCTTGCCGCATCTGTCACAAATTGCTGGTGAAGTTCGTCAATCAGATCCTGGAACAATTGTTTTTCAGTATCATTCAGATCCCTTAACGGAGATCCCATATCTTTGAATTCACCGCTTTTAATGACAACAGATGAGATCCCGATCTTTCTGGCAATCTCCATAAGATTGGCATACTCCATTATTACGCCGATGGATCCGGTAATCGTGCCGGGGTTGGCGATGATTCCGTCAGAGGCGGATGCAATATAATACCCGCCCGAAGCAGCCACCGATCCCATGGACGTGATGATTTTTTTATCCATCCGGGTCTTTTCAACTTCCCGGTAAATTTCCTGGGAAGGACCGATACCTCCGCCGGGGGAGTCAATCCGCAGTATAATGGCTTTAATCTCCGGATTCTCCCTGAATTCCTTTATGTCGCTGATAATCTTTTTGGACGACAGGATCATGCCGTTAATCTCGACAATACCGATATTCCCTTTTCCGGTTTTTTGTTGACTTACGATCTGACCGGTCACCTGATTCGACGTAAACGTGAGCAACAGCATGAAAGAAAGAATGATGAGCGTCCCGCATGCTGTTACCATCATGAAAAAAAATAAAAACGGATGTCTTCGGGCAAACATGATTATATTCCTGATTTTTAATTAAAAGATACAAAAGGCCGGACACGAATGTGCCCGGCCTTTTTTTTGTACTATTCTGAAACGCAAACATCAAGTGTTTGCATCGGATTTATTCAGCCGAATCGCCGTCTTTTTTCTTCCCTGAACCCTCCTGATTCTTATTGGCTTCAATGGATTCCTGGATACTGTTACCAAGAATGGCACCAAAAGAAGAGGTGGCGGGTTTCATGTTTTTAGCGAATTCTTCCAGATACTTATCATCATCATCGTCTTCAAGACGTTTAATGGAAAGTCCGATACGCCTTTCATCCGAGTTGATGTTCATTACCTTTGCGGTAATCGTATCACCGATCTGGTAATGCTCTTTCGGACTTTTGATATTTTCTTTACTGATTTCAGAGACATGGACCAGCCCTTCGATCCCCTCTTCCAGTTCGACAAACACACCAAAGTCGGTCAGGTTCGTTATAACACCTGAAATCTCTTTGCCGACTTCATACCGTTGTCCCACGGATTCCCAGGGATCTGCCTGTGTCTGCTTGATACCCAGGGAAAATCTTTCATTGGCCTTGTCAATATCGAGAACAACCGCCTGAATGGTATCATTTTTCTTATAGACTTCAGACGGGTGTTTGATCCGTTTGGTCCAGGAAATATCGGAAATGTGAACCAGGCCGTCAATATCATCGTCAATTCCGATAAACAGACCAAATTCGGTAATATTTTTAATTTTACCCTCAATGATGGTTCCCACCGGGTACTTTTGGGAAATAACCTCCCAGGGATTATCAACCGTCTGCTTGATACCCAGGGAAATTCTCCGGTTATCCGGTTTCAGGTCAAGAACAACCGCTTCCACCTCTTCACCCACCGTCACCATCTGGGACGGGTGGCGGATCTTTCTGGTCCAGGACATTTCAGAGACATGAATCAGCCCTTCAACCCCTTCTTCCAGTTCGATGAAAGCACCGTAATCGGTGAGGCTGACAACTTTTCCGAGAACCTTGGATTCAACCGGATATTTATCCACGGCAGTGGTCCAGGGATCTGGCGTGAGTTGTTTCATACCCAGGGAGACTCTCTCTTTTTCAAGGTCGAATGATAAAATTTTCACATTAATATTGTCACCCACTGAAAAGAGTTCCGACGGATGTTTCACTCTTCCCCAAGAGATATCGGTAATATGAAGCAGGCCGTCTACACCGCCAAGGTCAACGAACACCCCGTATTCGGTGATATTTTTAACAATCCCCTCCATGACCTTTCCGTCTTCAATGGCTTCAAGGGTTGTGCTTCTGAGTTCGTCTCTTTTGGCTTCGAGGAGCACCCGCCTGGAAAGAACGATATTATTTCTTTTTTTATTGTACTTAAGAATTTTAAATGTATATGTCTGATTGACCATTTCATCCATATTTCGGATGGGCCGCAGATCTGCCTGAGATCCGGGCAAAAAGGCCTGAAGACCGATATCAACGGAAAAGCCGCCCTTAACGCGGCTGGTGATAACGCCTTCAATGGTTCCGTCATCATCGTAGATCTCTTTGATGGCATCCCATATTTTGACTTTTTTAGCCTTGTCCCGTGAAAGAAGAACGGTCTCTTCCTCTTCATCCCAGACTTCGATCATGACTTCAAATTCATCGCCGACTTCGACGCTGACGTTACCTTCATCATCAATGAATTCCTGAATAGAGATTTGCCCCTCGGATTTGTATCCGACATCCACAAGGACCGCTGACCGTCCCACCGATATAACGGTTCCGGTTACGACTTGTCCCTCTTCAAATTTTTTCAGGCTGGACTCATAGATGTCCAAAAGTTCTTCCATGGTCTCTTCGCCTGTAATTTCAGGCATTTCTTCGTTGTTTTTCTCTGCGGTTTCAGTATTCATGTTTTGATTTTCGTTTTCTTCAGAAATGTTGTTCATTAATATTAATCCCCCTAAACGTATTTTATACATCAGTCGTCGGACACAACATTTATCCTAGACATGAGTACAATTTATCTTAACTATCAAAGAAAAAAGGGAAAAGCAATAAAAATGTGCTGATTCTCACGCTTTTTCAATTATTTGTATCATCTCCTCAACCACCTGATCGACTGTAAGATTTGAAGAGTCAATTGTAACGGCATCAGCAGCCGGCTTTAACGGTGCCGATTTTCGATTTGAATCCTGGCTGTCACGGGTTTTTATCTGATTTTCGATATCTGAGACATCTTGGTTTGCCGCCGGCAATTCATCGTATCTTCGGCGCGCGCGAATTTTCAGGTCCGCGACCAGGAAAAATTTACAGGATGCATCCGGAAAAACAACGGTTCCCATATCCCGGCCTTCAAAAACCGCAGGCTGGGATTCGGCGATATTCCGTTGGGTATCCAAAAGGGCGGCTCGTACTTTCGGATTTGCCGAGACAGAAGATGCCAGCATGGAAATCTGAGGGGTTCTGATCAATCCGGAAATATCCTTTCCAGACGACAATAAAACAAGCGTATCCTTTTTCATGACAAAATTTAAATCAAGGGTGGACAAAAACCGTTCAAGCCTGTCATCATCCTCCCAATCGATCTTCTGACTATGAATTTCATATGCAACCGCCCTGTAAAGGGCACCGGTATCGACATAAACACAGCCCAGTTTTTTCGACAATGCCTTGCTCACGGTTGTTTTTCCGGCACCGGCCGGACCGTCAATGGTAATGATCTTAAAAGACATTCAATGATTTCCTATAAATTAAGCGTTCTTTTTAAAACAGAGAGAAATCGTTGATTTTCGTCCATGGTTCCAGTGTTTACCCGCAAAAAAGTGTGAAATCCATACGATTGCATCGATCTGACAATCACTCCCTGTTCCAGCATCTTTTCAAAGACCTGTTTAGCATCGGTTCTGACATCGAACATCATGAAATTGGCCTGGGTGGGCAGAACAAAAAATCCCATCTTCTCCAGTTCGC
This sequence comes from Desulfobacula sp., assembly GCA_028280105.1. GTDB lineage: Bacteria > Desulfobacterota > Desulfobacteria > Desulfobacterales > Desulfobacteraceae > Desulfobacula. The sequence continues at coordinate 6,030 of JANQML010000019.1, forward strand.
CGGTCAGATAATCAACAGCCTGGTGCGTAGTTCTTATGCTTTTATTCAAAAAGTCCTGGTCCTGGATGGCGGCAAGAGCGGCAACCTGGGCAAGGCCGTTTACATTAAAGGGTTGCCGAATCCGGTTCAGGATCTCTGCAATCTCCGGGTCCATGATGCCGTAACCGACCCTGAAACCGGCAAGCCCGTATGCCTTTGAAAAGGTTCGCAGCGTAACCACCCGCCGGTCTGCCAACGGGTCTGTCATGGAGTTATACACGGAATCGTCTCTGACAAATTCAATATAGGCTTCATCCACAACAATAATGACGTCATCCGGAACCTTTGAAACAAACCGGTGAAACGCATCATGGGTAATCACCGCACCGGTTGGATTAAACGGGTTAGTTATAAAAATCAACCGGGTTGCAGGGGTTATTTTTTCCAGCAAACCGTCAAGGTTGGTTGTAAAATCGTCCAGTGGAACCATGACAGGCGCTCCCTTGGCAGTCCGGACGCTGATTTCGTACATCAGGAATGACGGCAGGGGCATCAGCGCTTCGTCACCCGGGTTCAGATACGCGTGGGCCAGCAGGGCAATAATATCATCAGACCCGTTTCCAATAACGATATTGCCCGGATTCACATTGAGTTTACCGGCAATGGCACGGTTTAAATCATGTGCTCCAGGCTCCGGATACCGGTTCATTTCGTTGATATGAGCCAAAACGGCATCCGTGACTTTGGGAGAGAATCCGATGGGGTTTTCATTGGAGGCAAGCTTAACCGCTTTCTTAATGTTGTACTCCCTCTCAATTGCTTTGAGAGGCTTGCCTGCTTCGTAGGGTTTGATTGCGGCAATCCGGTCGCTGACTTTAAATTTCATTAAACGCTCTCAATTGATTCGGATCCGGTTCTTTGTTTCCTGAAAATCATCTTCCCGGATCATAAACTAATAATTAAAAAAGATATACTTAGTTATGATTTGGATTTTTGTCAATCTTTATGATAGGTATGGAATCTCTTTATGATGAAGATAAGCAGAAGGGAGCCTATGGAGACAAAGGTAAGAACAGGTCTTGAAAATCTAATCGAAGATCCGCCTGAATATTTTGAAAATCAGCGGCTTGGACTGCTTTGCAACCCCGCTTCCGTAAGTTCGGATCTGACGCATGCCTCCGGGTTGATTGACACGGCATTTCCCGGTCAGCTAAAGGCGCTCTTTTCACCCCAGCACGGATATTATGCCCAGAAACAGGACAACATGATCGAATCCGATCATGCCGTTGAACCCCATCTGAATATTCCGGTATACAGTTTGTACGGAGAAACACGGATTCCCACCGAGCAGATGTTTGACACCATTGATATTCTGCTGGTGGATATCCAGGATGTGGGGACCCGGGTTTATACGTTTATATATACGGTTTCTTACTGTATGGAAACAGCCGCTCACCTGGGTAAAAAGATAGTCATCCTGGACCGGCCCAATCCGGTTTCAGGCGCCAGGGTGGAAGGCAACCTGCTGACAAAAGAGGTGTCGTCATTTGTGGGCAGATATGAAATTCCCATGCGGCACGGCCTGACCATTGCCGAAATCATGGATTTTTTCAACCACCGGTATGAGATCGGTTGTGATCTGGAGATAATTCCCATGACCGGGTGGCGTCGAAAAATGTACTGGCAGGATACAAAACTGGCCTGGGTGGCCCCTTCCCCCAATCTCCCGACCCCTGAATCCGCCCTGGTCTATCCGGGTCAGGTCATCTTTGAAGGGACCAATGTTTCGGAAGGCCGGGGCACCACTCAACCCTTTGAGCTGTTTGGGGCACCCTATATCGACTGCGACCGAATTTTAGAGGACACCCGCGGCAAGCTGCCCGGAATTCATCTCAGACCGGTCTGTTTTGAACCCACATCCGGAAAATGGAAAGAGACCCCCTGCCACGGATTTCAGATTCATGTGACGTCAAAAGAGGCGTATGAGCCTTATGAATCTTCTTTGGTTCTGATGCAGTCGATCTTGAAACATGGTGGTAAACGGTTCGAATATAAACGCCCGCCATACGAGTACGAATATATTAAAATGCCCATCGACCTGATTATCGGTGACCCGTCCATACGCAACCGAATCGATACCCTTGAAGAAATCTCTTCCATCCGCCGGAGCTGGCGAAAAAAACTAAATGGATTTAAACGGATTTCAGAAGCATTTTACAGATACGGGTGAGACGCCTGAATGTAAAATAGAAAAGAGATGATTTTTCAACATAACCTCAACTTTGCATAAAAATTTTATCATAAAAGATGAAATCAGTTGACGATACAACAAAAGCTTTGAATTTAAAGACGCTTTTAAGACTTCATCATAAGTGGGTTCCGCCATTTCATCTTTTTTTACAAATTCTTACCCTTCGGGAAAAGCGTGAAGATCCCATCTTCTTCGTTCCCAAGGTTTTGCGGTAGA
>JANQML010000010.1 GCA_028280105.1 Desulfobacula sp.
GTAAGCCTTTCCCCAACGAAGAATACGGATAAAAAGACAAGTAAGATGGATAGGTTATTTTTACTCGATGCCTAAGGTTACAGCAGGTTTACAACACGATCGGCAAGCCCTTTTTCTCCCAGCACAAGATTCATCTTTGAGTTTGAGACAACTTTTTCAAGTATGTCCAGTTCCCGCAGCCTCATCAGTGTCGGGTTGTTGTCCAGGAGCCTGGCAGTGTTTGCCTGGCTTCTCATGGCTGCGGTCTCTTCTCTTCTCATGATCAGGTTGGATTCTGCCGCCTTTTTGGCCTCAATGACCTTGTTCATAAGATCTTTCATATCTCCCGGCAATATAATGTCCCTGATGCCGAAGCTTTTTACCTGGATTCCAAGCGATCGGGCACTCTCCTGGACAGCGGCAATCAGACCCTTTGATACTTTTTCTTTTTCATTTAGCACGGAATCCAGTTCCAATGCACCGATCACCGATCTTAAGGCAAGCTGGGCTTCCCTGTACAAGGCTTGCCGGCTGTCTTCCGACAATGATACGGATTTTACCGCATCTGTGATGTTGAAGCTCAGCATTGCATTTATTCTCAGGGTCACCTTATCTGATGTCATGATTTCCTGGCCTGACACATCCAGAATTTTTTCCCTCAGATCAACCGTAAAGAATCGGTTTACCGCTGTTCCGTTCCAGAAAAGATGACGGCCCGGGGCAAGGGTTTCAACGTATTTCCCATCTTTAAAATAGACAGACCTGTGGCCTTCGGGAACATCAACAACAGAGAAAAACTCTGCTGCATTTCCATGTTCTGCGATCTGGGTCATGGCCTCGTGTTTGAAACGAACCTGCCTTGCATCGACTATTTCAATCCTGAGTTTTTTAAAATCCTTCCAAAGGGCGTAGAGGCCGGGGCCGAGGATTCTTTCGAACCGTCCCTCAACCCATACAAGGGCTCTCTGGTAATCCTCCAGGTCAATCACCTGCACGTGATTGGCCAGCGTACCTGATTTGATCATTAAATCCAAGTTGTCATGGATCAGCCATGGATCTTTCATTGACGCAATCTCTATTCTGATATTGAAAAAAGGATCGGCAAACCAGTGGCGGCCTTTTTCCAGGATCCCTTTGAACTCCCGGTCTTTAAAGTATAATCCTCTTTCGTAAGAACGGATTTTTTTTGTCTTAATCATTTTTTCTTTTCCTTTCTGCTTTAAAGCCGTTCCCGGATCGGTCACCGGTCCGGCCCATGTCATGGTTTAAGGGGGGCAATCCGTCACCCGGCGGCACCCGGATCTGCGGAGCCGTATTTAAAGTAAACGAATCAAGTTTGCTTGGTTTGGAGAATACCCTGTCAAACCGGACCTGAAGTTCAACAATTGCTTCTGCATCCGTTGCAAACGGTTCATATACGGTATCCATACGCTTCATGGCGGGTCCGTAAGTGCTGTTTTCCCAACCTGCCTTAAAAACCTCAGCGTTGGGGAAAACCTGCCGGATCACTTCATGCCCTCCTTAAACCGTTTGAAGGTAAACCAATTACCGGAGCAGGAATCGAACCTGCAACACTCGTGGTGATGTCACGATGCTCTACCCGTTGAGCTATCCATTCTGATGCCTTTCCATCGTCAGAACCCATGTCCGGAACACTCAGTACTTATCATATCATTCAGATGCTGAGTGCCGCTGGCCCGGTGGCATCTGCTTTTTTTATAGAGCAACGGGTGTGCCAGCTGCTGAAAAAATATTTTTTAAAATTGTAAGTATCTGAAAAATATCGGTTATAAAGGACGGGCAGAGGGTTAAAAGCTTGACATGCGACAAAAGTTTTCGGTATTTTATATAAAATTATATAGATAATATAGAAAGTAGGATATGAAAAAGACAGTTGTAATCGGAATTTTAGGGCCTGTACTTGATCGGGGAGAACATGCATCACGGTGGCAGCACTGGCGGCCAAGCGTTGCAATATGCCAGCACAGCGATTTCCTGGTGGACCGTTTTGAACTCCTGTATCAGAAAAGCTATACCCGGCTCATGAGGCGGATAAGAGATGATATCCGGGATGTCTCCCCGGAAACCGGAGTGAATCCCGTTGAAACCGATTTCACCGATCCCTGGGATTTTGAAGAGGTATATGGCGTATTACACGATTTTGCCAAAGGCTACCACTTTGACACTGAAAATGAAGACTACCTGATTCATATCACTACAGGTACCCATGTTGCCCAGATCTGTCTTTACCTTCTCATCGAATCAAACTATCTGCCGGGTCGGTTATTGCAGACAAGTCCTCCCCCCGGAAAAAGGAATCAGGATTTAAGCGGGGAATACAGAATCATTGATTTGGACCTCTCCCGGTATGATCAGATCGCCATGCGGTTTGAGCAGGAGATGAAAGATGATATCTCCTTTTTAAAATCCGGCATAGAAACACGGAACCCGTCCTTTAACAGCCTGATTGAACAGATCGAACGGGTCGCCATCCACTCGGTTGACCCTGTTTTGATAACCGGTCCGACCGGCGCAGGTAAATCCCGTCTGGCCAGAAGGGTATATGAATTGAAAAAAGCCAGGCGCCAGTTAAAAGGAAGTTTTGTGGAAGTCAATTGTGCGACCCTGAGAGGGGACGGGGCGATGTCCGCTCTTTTCGGCCACAAAAAAGGCTCGTTTACAGGGGCAACCGGCGACAGGGACGGCCTGCTGAAAACAGCGGATCAGGGAATGCTCTTTTTAGACGAAGTGGGCGAGCTTGGCCTGGACGAGCAGTCCATGCTGCTCCGGGCCGTTGAGGAGAAGCAGTTTCTGCCCGTGGGTTCCGATATTGAGGCGCATAGCAACTTCCAACTGATATGCGGGACGAACCGGGATCTGTTTAAAGATGTCATGGAAAAGAGATTCAGGGAAGACCTTCTCTCCAGAATAAATCTATGGACCTTTGAAATACCGGGTCTCAATAAACGACCTGAAGATATCGAACCGAATTTGAACTATGAACTGGATCGGTTTGCCGAAAAAACCAAACGGCACATCAGATTCAATAAAGAGGCCCGGAGCCGGTTTTTAAAATTTGCAACCTCCCCTGAAGCAATCTGGCCTGCGAATTTTCGAGATCTTAACGGGGCTGTTACCAGAATGGCAACGTTAGCACCCGGAGGCAGGATCACAGACCGGGTCGTTAAAGATGAAATCCATCGGCTGTCGGTTAGATGGGGATCTGCTCATAAACAAAAAGATGATGGAATATTAGCGGATCTGATCGGGGAGGAACGAACCGCAGCGCTTGACCGATTTGAAAAAGTGCAGCTTGCAGATGTGATTAGAACCTGCCAGACTTCCAGGAATATTGCGCAGGCGGGCAGAATTCTCTTTGCAGCATCAAGAAAAAGAAAGGCACGTTCAAATGATTCAGACCGGTTAAGAAAATATCTTTCAAAATACCGGATCCAATGGCAGGATATTCATATCTAAGACGTTTCTCAGTCGTTTTTATGAAAATTACGTTTCAAAGGACCGGAGGGTGGGCGGAAGTTTTCGGGCTCCAATGTTGATATCTGCCTTCATAACTCCAGCCGCCGGTCATGCTGTGCGTATTTTTGAAGTTTATCCTTGGCTTTTACTAAAATAATTTTATCATCTTTCCATACTGGAATCGATAGATCCAAGGCAGCTGCTTTTTCTGCTGCTTTCTTTGATGCACGATGCATTGCATCCATTGCCAATGCTGAGTATGATTTTTTATCCATTCTTTTCCTCCAAAACTTCGGGAACTTCTTTGGAATTGTCAAAAACAACCCAAGCGTCAACCAGATGCTTGTAGTATTTTTGGAAATTTTCCCATCCCCGATGATACCGTCGTATAATAACATCTTCCGGAACATTATGTCCACCTTCAGCAACTCTAAGCTGGACACGCTGAATGGCCATCTCCTCGTTCTGAAGTTTGAGAAAATACAAAATTATTTCATAACCGATCTTTTTCCAGTTTTTAAGGCGATCGATATAGTTTAACCCGCTCAGTGTTGTTTCAAAGGCAAAAGATTTTCTATTTGAAACAATAGTATCCATTCGTTTTAGAAAAAGTTTGCCTGCCTCTATTGCAACGCTTTCAGGGTTGAAGGGTGCTATTCCTCTGGCAATTAAATCTGCATTTAAAAAATTCAGACACTCAGCTTCTTCCGGCAGAAAATTTTCAGCAAAAGTCGTTTTTCCCGCGCCATTTGGGCCTGCAATAATGTAGCATTTCAATTTATTCTTCGCCATTCATCCCACCAGTAAGCACCTTGAGTTAAAATAAAGATGAAATCTCTATATATCGTTAAATGAATTTAAGGACAAGATTTGTCGCAATTTGTATAGGAGTAAATTAAATAAAGAGCAAAATACTCCCAATGCAGATTTAACCTCAACGTTGCATAAAAATTTTATCATAAAAGATGAAATCACTTGACGATACAACAAACGCTTTAAATTTAAAGAGGCTTTTAAGACTTCATCATAAGTGGGTTCCGCCATTTCATCTTTTTTCAGAAATTCTTACCCTCCGGGAAAAGCGTGAAGATCCCCTCTTCTTCGTTCCCAAGGTTTTGCGGTAGAGTACTACAGCGGCAACCTTGGCGCCTTGAAGCTGGAACCTTCACGCTTTTTGCAACGAT
>JANQML010000033.1 GCA_028280105.1 Desulfobacula sp.
GGGAGGAGCCAAAGGCGCGGCTGCCCTGCTGGGGATTCCCCGGCAGACCCTTCAGTACCGCATGAAAAAACACGGCATTTCCGCCAACCAGGTGTAAGATTCTGCGGGCGGATATGCTCAAAATCCGCCCAATGATTATTGCCCAGCCTTTTCCAATGTTTTTACAGACATAATCCTGGGTTGCCCTTTGCTTAACAAATTTAATTAACAATTATTTTTTCCGACAGAAAATCTATCGACACATAATTATTCCATGAAAGACTTGAGTCTTCAGTTCCAGGAAAGGAAAGCCCGGTGTCTACCTGGCAAATCTTGTTTCTCATAAGACAGGTTCAGTTTCCGGCAGATCTGTTTTACCAGCATCAGGCCCAAGCCGAATCCGTGATCATTTTTATCGTTTTCATGGGCTTTATTGATCTGGTTCGTAATGGAGAAACCTGTTTGCGTGAGTCTGACTTGAATTTTTCCGTGACTGGTATATTGAAAGGCATTTCGAATCAGGTTTCCCATGGCAATCCGGCAGGCGGTCAAAGGTACGGTCAAGCTGGCCGGTTCAGTGTCCAGTATCAGCCGGACATCTTTTCCCTCCAGCAGATATTCGTTTTCACGGATGAGGACGGTCACCAATTCCTGGACATCTACCGGTTCCGGAGCAGGCATGGTTTCCTCTTTTCTGCTGAGCCACAGGAGCGTTTCCGTGATCTGCTGCATATTATCACTGGCTCGCCGGATTCTTTCGTAAACGATTCTTTCATTATCATCCGGATCCGGCTTTATTTTTTCTAGAAGGTCCATATTTGAGCGAAGTATGGCAATAGGGGTTCTCAACTCATGACTGGCATGTTTTAAAAAACGGTGTTCCCGTTTCAGCGTATCATTGAGATCAAAAACCGCATTATGAATCAGGTCAGACAGAAAACGGATCTCTCTGAATTTGAACTCGGGCTTGGGACTTTCCAAATTACCACTGTTCAGGTTGGCTGCCCAGGATGACAGATCCTCCAATGCCGTGGATATGTTGCGGAACAGCAGCTGGACACCTGCCATGATTATAAGGATAAATAATATCCCTGTCCCCAAAATCAGAATTTCCAGATTTTCTGAAAACATGAACGTGTCAGGAATATCATCTTTTTCCGTATATGTCTGGATAAGATACAAGCGCTTCCCATTGTACAGTTCATATGGGAATACAAAGTGGTATGCCCACCGTTCTTTTTCATAATCAGCCAAAGTCGGTTCAGCAATCAGAATTTTTCCTGTTTTCAAGTTGGCCGGAGATTTTTTATTCAGCCATCTGGGTAAATCCTTTTCACCGATGTAGGATCTCAACCTGTGAAAACGAGGTAGCGGAGTATGATTGTTCTTTTCATATTCACGGTCAAAATCCCTTGAAATCAATTTCAAATCAAAGGTCGCCGCCTCTTCAACCCCTTTAAATAAAGAGAAATAGAGTAGAATACTGTATGCAGCAATCATGATAAACGCAATCACACCGAGTCGCCAGCTGATATACCGTGTCAACTTCCGATATTTTTTCATCTATCCTCCCTGAGAACATATCCCTGGCCTGTGATGGTATGCAGGACCTGTGATTCCCGGTTGATCTCCTTTCTGAGTTTATGCAGATGAACCTTGAGGCTGTCTGTTTCCGGAAGTTCATCCCCCCAGACCGCCTGCAGCAGCTTGTCTTTGTTGACTACAGATGGGAAAGCCCGGACAAAGGTTTCCAGCAGCATCCAGCCTGTGGGTGTCAGGCTCAATTCACGCTCTCCCCTGAAAGACTGCTTTGCATCAATAATCATGGTCAGATCCAGGGCCTTCAGAATTTTTGCCTGGCCGCTTTTCCGCCTGGCCAGCGCTCGAATCCGGGCAATAAGTTCGGCCATCTCAAAGGGTTTGACCAGATAGTCATCGGTCCCTGAATCAAACCCGGCCACCTTGTCATCAATAGTATCCCGTGCCGTCAGCATGAGCACAGGGGTATCCATTCCCTTATTTCTCAAGGCTTCACACACTTCAAGGCCGTCCAGCCTGGGAAGCATGATGTCCAGCACCATGACATCATAGTCATTTTCAAGGGCCATATTCAGCCCGGCTTCTCCTGACGCGGCATGATCACAGGTCATACCCTCCAGTTCAAGGTATTGTACAACGGTTGCTGCCAGGTCAAAATTATCCTCAACCAGTAACAGAAATATTGACATGATTCATCTCCTGAGGCAATTACTTATAAACAGTTCATCATACAGGAACAGTCCAGGCCAGACAAAGACAAAACCGACGATTATCAAACGGCCCTGAAAACCACACCGGCCGTAATCGCCAATGGGCATCCATGAAATGTCCGGCCCAGCGGCTGCACCGGTAAGCCCCAGCCCTGCACCTGTGACGGCAGTATACCCCATCAACCGGTCCATATTCTCAGTCCGGTTGAAAAACCGCCCCCAGATCATGCCTGTCATGGGATAGACCAGCCAGGACAATTTCCCGGGCAAGGTCCGGAAAATCGAAGCGTTTTTCACTCATTTTATATTTTACTCCTATTCAAACTGCGGATGATTCCAAACTATTATTTTTTATCTGTCCTGATCCCAAATAGCCGTTGCTCGGTTAAGGCCGGGTTAACGATTAATTTTTTAATTCTTCCTAAAAAAATCACCTCATTAACCCCGTGTTAACCATCTGAGAAATATGATTCCGGTGACATGAAAAAAAGGAGACAACCGACATGTACAGAGGTTTAATTGGTATCATGCTGCTCTGCCTGGTAATAACCGTTCAGGGGTGTACGGCATTAAAGAAACCGGTCCCGCCTCAGATAACGGCGCTTCCGAAAAAATTTTGCAATGGGCCGAATGTATCCGACCTGGAGATTACCAGCAGTCTGCTCGACCTGGTGAAAGATGATCAGGCCGTGGAACTGGTTGGCGAAGCACTTGATAACAACCATAATATCCGGGTTGCGGCCCTGCGGCTTAAATCCGCCGGGCTGCTGCTGTCACAGACCCGTGCGGCCCGGATGCCTCAGACTGATGCCGGGTATGCTGCAAGCCGGAACAACCATTCCATTGGGCAGGATGTGCAGAGCAGTCACCGGGTTTCCCTGTCTT
>JANQML010000034.1 GCA_028280105.1 Desulfobacula sp.
CATCTTATTCGTTCCCAAGGTTTTGCGGTAGAGTACTACAGCGACAACCTTGGCGCCTTGAAGCTGGAACCTTCACGCTTTTTGCAACGATGAGGTTTATTAAAATCGGTTTTATGTGACCATTTTCATAATTGCTCCACTGCCTGTCTAAATTTACCCTTTATATCGAATCGTTTTTTTATTTTTCAATTCGGTTCTTTTCGATTTCTTCATATCCTTTACAGGCCCGGGTTTAAGAAAACCGGTTTGACAAATTCGGCTTTATATGACAATGAATGTTTAACACGGCATTATTCATTAGTAATTATAATGGGTTCTGGTTGATTGCAAGCTTTTTTTGTGGAAAAAAGATCCGTATCTTCGATTTAAATGTGTAAAGGATTTGAAAGTTGGATACAGAACAGGAACAGCTTATAAGAAAAATAGCGTCAAGGATTTTTAAACGATACTGTCCAAAGGGTGAATCAGGGTATTTTACCAGAGAAGATCTATTTCACCACGGAATTATCGGACTGCTCACGGCAAAAGATAACTTTAATGAAAGGATGAATGTGCCGTTTAATGCCTATGCAGCCATCCGTATCCAGGGAGAAATCATGGATGCCATAAGAAAGAGCCCCCAAGTAAGGCTTCCACAGGAGAAGCGCAAACTGTTCAACCAGCTCACAATGGCAAAAAACGCATTTTTAAACAAAGGAAAAATCCCTAACCCTGATGATCTTGCCCAGGCACTTGGATGGGATAAAAAAACAGTCTTTAAAGTTGAAAGCCTTATGAACCGGACTCTCTCCATTGATGCTGAGCCTGAATTTAAAAAGCTGGTTGATAGCAATCCGGGAAACAATGCAGAAAAAGATGTTCTCAAGAGGGATTTGGCGAATATAATGCAGCGATGCCTTGAGTCCCTGGATGACGCAAAGGAGAGGCTTGTTCTTGTTGCAAGGGAATTGAAAAATATGAAACTGCGGCAGGTAGCCCGGAAGCTTGGCTGGTCGATTGAAAAAGTAAGGCAGAAACAGATCAGTGCAAAAAAAAGCATGAAAACATGCCTTGAAAAAAACGGCTGGGATTTAACCTAAAGGCAGATGGAGTCCTTTATGAATAAAAAAATCAAAATGACGCAGGCCTTTGAAATATGGAAAGATCATTCTGTTCACAATCAGGACCATCTTTCAATGCAGAGATTATATGAGCTTTCCCTATCTGATGGTCTGAGGAATGCCCATGACTATGAAATTGATCATCTGTCCCTGTGCCCGCTCTGCCTTGATAATTGGGAGGCATTTTGCGCTGTGACAGAGTCTTTTTCAGCGGATGATTATGATGAGGAACACACCATAATGAGCTGTGGTTTTCTCAAGGCGGCCTCAACAGGGTTTACAGAACCTGTGTATATTAAAAGTGACTGTAAAAAATTCATGCTGGGAATTTTCCCGGACATTGACAACCCCCAAAAGGGAATGGCCGTATTGGAAACAATTGAAGAGGAAAGGTCCTGTGATGATATGAATGCAAGTGTCATGGACGCCAGGGGCCAAATCATTTTGAAAAATATTATCAAACACGGTCGCGCTGCATCAAAAATTGAGCATCTTGACGCTTTGGATCTTTCCAAATGGACCATTGTGTTAGGGCCATGGAAACAATAAAATCCACCACAGGACTTGTCTTTTTGCCCGCTTTCTTCGTTGCATCAATCGGCACATATTTCAATATGCTCCAATTGATGCGCCTTGAAGTCGAGCAAAAATCCTTCGCCCTATTGGGGATTTTAAAATTACCATGGCCCTTAAGAAATATTACTGACAAGGGGAAAAATGAGTAAAACCTGGCTGGTGTTTGAAGACGGAAGTTATTACTCCGTGGACTGTTCTCTGCATTCTGCTCCAAAGGGTAATCCCAAACCCGTAGATGCATATCTTTTTACTGAGCCGGAAGGTGATTTTACTATAGCAGCCAGAAAAGCAGTCCATGCGGTTTTTACATGTGCGGAAAAGAGGGGTTTATATAAAAACAGCGGCCCTGTAATTGCCGGCTTTGACCTTTCAGAGCGAACCCGGCTGGACACAAGTATTACCGGACAAAGTGGCGGACTCTGTTTTGCCGCCTGTTTTGCAAAAAAACTCTTAAAGACAGACCCCGGCAATATAGCCGCAACAGGGGTTGTCGAAGCTGATGGCAGGATCGGGAAAGTAAAAGGAATTGAAACAAAACTGAAAACCGCTGCCAATCTCATTAAAGAAGAAGGCATCATCCTTTATCCCGAAAAAAATCTTATAGATATTTCATACGATCTTAAGAATTTGTTAAAAAAGAAAAAGATCAAATCATTCCCGGTAGCTGACATGCAGCAGGTCTTTGATATCCTGTTTAAAAATGGGGGAGATCTATTTTACAAAAAACCTCTTTTTAAAAAATCAATACTGTTCCTTCTTTTAATGCCAATTGCAGGGGTTATTGCAATGGCCATTTGGATTTATTTTTATGACAATACAAAAAAAACATCCCTGCCTGTAAAAGGGGAAAAGCAAACCGTTCCAATTGCCAACAAAGACGAAATTTTGGACAGTAAGGAAGTTAAAAAGCTTATCCCGGAGATTGACGATATCACTTCATTTCCAACAGATGACACAGAACAGCCAAATAATAGAAAATCCGGATCTTTTGATGACAAAGGGTTCGAATAAAGGGATTAAAGAGGGTAAAGGCCAAAGGATTGAAAATGCAAACTATCATTGCAGTAACATTTCTTTATCCGCAAAAAACTTTGCGGATAAAGGCTTGAGAAAATTAGGTCTCGCCCTGAAAACAAGGGTTGTCCGTTCCAGACCCTGGGTGGTGTTTTTGGGGGCGGAAACTGCCCGGGGCAGGGAAACGAAAAAATAACCCGCCATCAGCCCGATCCCGCCCTGTACAACCTTTCCCCTTTGCTTTGCCTTGAAATGGCGAAATACCGGGGAATGTTTACTGCACGATCGCCGGTGAGATCCAATCCACCCCTATTTTTTTGATCCGCAATCCCTAAAAGGAATATACAAAGGTTAAGGATACCACGGATGTTTCAAGATCCATTCCCCCGGAGTTAAGATACTCCACAGCGTCGATGGTCTGGTCTTCGGCGACTGTCCGGATGGTGGTATTTCCCTTCATCTCATCATAGGAGGTAAAACTGTATGAAAGTGCCAGTGAATAAGATTTTAAAAAGCGATAACTGGCTGTCAGGTCAAAGGCGTACATATCACCATCCACACTCCGGTCGATAAACTCCGTATTTCGAAGATGATGGATGTCCTCGGCTTCGCCGGAGGCAAGCGTGCTGCCGATAAACCGTCCGGAAATCTCAAAATTGTTTAAATTACCCCGGAATCCCAGGCCGATATAGGGGGTTTTATAGGTCTGGTCATAGCTGATGCCCAGTTGACCGGCAGGAAATTCGCCGACTAAATCACGAAAACCACTCCCGCTGCTATAAACATAAGAGCCGCCCCTGGCTTCCCATTTAAATGTTTCGTATCTATAGCCTAAAAACGCACTGAGAACAAAGTTTTTGCCGGATAGCCGGGGGATTAAAAGTTCCGCATTGATATCAAATATCTTTGCATCGGTTATTTCCGTATCATCATGATGGGACCAATCAGACCATGACGGACTGTCCGTCAGCCAGTCATAATTATCCATTGTGCCTTCCCCGTCAAAAAGCCTGAGCCATACGTCACCATGGACGGCCACCCATTGTTTTTGAACGGAAGCACCTAAATTGCCCATATAAAGATCATCTATGTCCCAAGTCAGCCGGCTCAGGTTGTTTTCGGAAAAGCTGCCCCGGTAAACATATTCATTCGCCGTTCCCGTCACGTATCCGACACCGGTTCTGATACTGAGGTTATAATTTTCATCATCCAAATCATAGACATTTTCACTGTTCCTGTGAACCGTCCTGGCCTGAACCGGAACAATCAAACTGAGACAAAAGAACAAAACACAGACTGCCACAACCGATCTTGAAATCAATTTCTTCATCCATCCCTCCTTTGTTAACCGTCTTATCACATTAAACATTAGTTAAGATCAAAAATTATACCACTTATTTAGTAAATCAGAACCTGAACGCTCGGATGACACCCGAAGAAAAACGTCTTTAAGCGTTTTACTACATCATCTGGAAATGTCAATCCGGAAAAACTCTGATATCTTACTTTTTTTCAATAAAAAACAAAAAAAAACAGACAACATATAAAAAAATTCTCATCCGGTTTGGCGGTAATCCGACGGCAGCAGATAGATTTTGTTTTATTTGTGTATCTGAAGCTGAGGAAATGGGATCCCCCAACCGTTCAAAGTGCAGGCATCCACACACCACCGCTGGACGGACCTGTTCAATCTTTCATACAACGGCGCCTCTTTTCCCTTAAAATCAGAGATGACGACCAGGTCCAGGGAAGAGGCGCTTGCCATCTGAAACTCAACTCTCAGGTTCAGCAGGCTGTCTGCATATCCCTCTTGTCGAACCCGTTCGGCAATATAGGATTTCATCGTCTCAAGAATGGTTCCGGTTGAATTTTTCTGGTGATCATAGCTGATGCCGAATGTATTTTTCAATCTGAAATTTTGAGATATATTCAATGGCGATAATGCCAGAAAATCAGAGGTCTGGTAGACTTTATGGGCTCCGCCGCGCTGGACCATTTCCACCATTTCATGGCTTTGGCTGGTTACAACCCCCCGGGTACCGTCGGAAAGGATTACCCAGTCGTTTCTTTTACAAGGAAACCAGGGTTCTTTTCTATGAAACTTTCGGGATGTTTTTCCCAGCAGATCTTCGATGGGAATACGCAGGCTAACGCCCAGAGACGGGTTTTCAAGTTCGGTAAAAAAATTGATTCTTTTAATCAGCCATGGAACCCCGTTCAGGGTGATCCGTTCCCCTTCCCGGATCGAACCGATATTGAGCATCAGCCGGCTTTGGTGCCAGTATTGAGGCAGGGTATGTTTGGCTGCCCACCCCAACCCCATAATAAATATAATGGTCAAACTCAGCAAAACCCAGTCTTCGACAATATAAAAAACCAGAACCAGGATAAAGAGTGTGATAAAGACGGTTAAGGCCCTGGATACAAGGCTCAGGACCCGGACATGAAAGGGACGGTATTTGGCCGTATATCCCGGAATCAGACGGGTAAAGGTTTTTGATAACAGACGCAGGATCGAAATTACCCCCAGACAGGCTGCCACGGCAATAATAAGGAAGAGGCCGCGGGTCCGGACAAAATTTTTGATCGATGTCTGGGAGGTTTCAAAAATCGATTTTTCCTCCCGTTCCATTTCCAGCAATTGAAGGCGCAATACCTCAAGCTTGTTATGGATCTGTTTGTCTATCCCCTGCCATTCAGGCAGCAGCAGCTTCAGGTTTTTCTTTAATCCGGGGTCCTCTACGGTTTCAATCAATTGATTCAGATTGACCACCGCCTCTTTTGAAATGGGTGAAAGGTCCTGGAAATACGACAGTTCATCTTTTAGTTTGGTTTTATACCGCGCTCTGGCCGTTAACCGTTTCACCTCTTTGATGCCCGGTTCGACCAGGCTCAGCACCTCTGCCTGCCAGTTGAATTCCTCCTCTTTTTTTTCAGTGAACAGCCCTACATCCACACCGGTTGCAATCTGTTCAAAATCCTGGTTGTATTCATTGAGCTGTTTATCCAGTCTTTCCAGTTCGAGTCTCAAAGATTCTTTTTCCGCATCTGAACGGCTCTTTTCCAGGTTGCCGGTCTTCTCATCTATTCTTTCTTTTAACCCTTTTCTAAGTTTATAAATCGAATTGAGCATATTGACGGCAGACGGCTTTGCCTCAACATCCGGTGCGTCGGCGGGAACGGACGGTTCCGTTTCCGGTCCGTCAGACCGGGCGGCTCTGTCTTCAGCAGAGGCAATGCCGGTAAGACTCAGGTGTAACAGGCAAATGGTTAAAAGAATAAAACGAGTCATGAATACTGTCTCCTCTAATTACGTAAACACAAATAAAAACCTTAAAAAAATTGTTTAAAAGAATAATAAATCAAAGGAATGAAAATAGCGGGCAGCATGTTACCCACCCTCAGCTTTTTTTCCCTTAGCATGTTCAGCCCGATACCGATGATCAAAAGGCCGCCCGTGGCTGACATCTGACTGACCACTTCCGGCACCAGGACCGGTTTGACAAATCCGGCCAAGAGGGTGATGGTTCCCTGGTAAACCAGGATCGGAACCGCGGAAAAGATCACCCCGAATCCCAGGGACGAACTTAAAATGAGGCTGACAATTCCATCCAGTGCGGATTTGGCATACAAGATGTCGTGTTTGCCCATCAGGCCGGATTCCAAAGATCCCACAATGGCCATGGATCCCACACAGAAAATCAGGGAGGCGGTGACAAATCCGGTTGAAAATCCCCCGGACCGGGTTGAAAGAGGTTGGTTTGGACCGGATTGATCTGAATCGGAAGGTTTGGAAAACCGGTGCTCCAGCCAGTCCCCCATCCGTTTGAGATAGGCCTCGATGTCGATCCATTCGCCGATCAGCGACCCCAGGGCCAGGCTGATAATGATCACCAGCAGATCATCGCTTCCCAGGGCGCTCTTTATCCCCACAAGGATGACGGACAGACTGACGCCCTGCATCACGGTATGGTTGTATTTATCGGGAATACCGTTTTTAAACAGCAGCCCCGCACAACCGCCGATAAAAACAGCGAGACAGTTCACAATGGTACCCAGCACGCTTCCCCTCCGTCCGCTCTTAGAAAAAAGACCTTTCTATATAATCCACCCCGTTTTTGAACAATTGAATACCGGGAGTCATCTGTTCGTCCAGGGATTTACCCTCCCGTTTAAGCCATTCCCTGTTCCTGAGCCAGTCCGGGTGATTGGTAAAATGGTTATACGCCTCCGGATGGGGCATGAGGCCGAAAATCCGGCCCGTGGGGTCACAAATACCGGCAATGTCATTCATGGAACCGTTGGGATTTAACGGAAAGACACCATTGGCAGGTGTTCCGTCTTCATCTGCATACTGAAACACAACCTGGTGCTGGGCCGTTAATGTTTCAACCACCCAATCCTCTGCAATGAATTTCCCCTCGCCGTGCCGGACCGGATAATCTGTCAGGGGAATACCTTTTGTAAATATGCACGGGCTTTCCGGGTCGGCCACCAGGTGGACCCACTGGTCCCTGAAGTTGCCGCAGTCATTATACGTTACAGAGACGCTGCGTTTGGTATAATCCGAATCAAGCCCCGGTAACAGCCCCAGGTTGACAAGGGCCTGAAACCCGTTGCAGATCCCTATGATCAGTTTTCCCTGGTCCACAAAATCCAGCAGGTCTCTGCCGATATGATTTTTTAGTTTCAATGCCTGGATCACACCGGCACCATGGTCATCCCCCCAGGAAAATCCACCGCCGAATACCAGAATGTGGAAATCCGCCAGTTTAACATCCCCGGAAACCAGCCGGTTGATATGAACCTTATGGGCATTGGCCCCGGCCATCTCAAAGACATGGGCGGTTTCACTGTCGCAGTTCAGGCCGAATCCGGTTAAAATCAGTGCGTTGACCGTTTTCATATCATCTCTCCAAAGGAGGTGTTAAATGCCGAGTACAGCCGGGTGGCGGACAGATCGATCAAAGATGAGCGGTCCGGATCGTTTACGATAAGCCGGTCATGCGTATCCGTAACCCGGCCGACAGGCGCGGCAGCCAACCCTTTAAATATCTCTTGGAACAGAGTCCGGTTCCCGGGCGAAATCGTGAGAATAAACCGGCCGGCCGATTCGGAAAAGAGTCTGGCGGGCGTATCCAAAGTTCCCCGTTTGTCATCGGTTACCAGGTTTTCAAGATCAATCTCCATGCCCAGGCCCCCTGCCATGGCCATATAGGCCAGATGGACCCCGAGTCCCCCGCGGCCCACGGCATGACAGGATGCAACCAGTTCCCTGTCAATGGCCTTTTGCAAAGCCTTGTACATCCCTTTAAACCGGGAAAAATCGACCGTTGGAACGTTAAGACCGGTTTGTTCAAACAGCTCATAGTATTCAGACCCGCCAAGTTCATTGGCGGTTGTACCCAGCACATAGACCAGATCACCGGAAACCTTGGGTTCCATTGTCACACATTTTTTTACATTATCGACAATGGAGGTGGCTGAAAACTGAACCGTCTCCAGGGCCGACACCTTGATTCTTTCACCAAATTCCCCTTCCAGATGACCATCCACATACATGGAATCTTTACCTGAAAGGAGCGGGATTTCATACGACTCACACGCCTTTTTTAATGCCCGGCAGGCCCGGACCAGCTGGGCGGCTTTAAACTTTCCATCCGGATTTTTCTGTTCATCAAACCGGATATCTGGCCAGCAGAAATTGTCCAGCCCGCCGATCCGGTCAAAATCCCCTCCCACGGCAATCAGCCGGCGGACCGCCTCATCAATGGTACAGGTCATCATGTGATAGGCATCGATTTTGGAATACCAGGGCAGCAGGCTCTGGGAAAATGCCAGGCCCTTTTCACTGGTCAGCACCGGCCGGGTCACACAGGCATCGGACGGAATGTTGCTGTTGACACCTACCAGCGGTTTAATGACGGAACCCCCTTGAATTTCATGGTCATACTGCCGGAAAATCCATTCTTTGGAGCAAATGTTGGGTCGCTCCAGCATCCTGAGTATAAGCGCATTAAAGTCATCGGGTGGGCTGATCACAGGCTCTGTTAACCCGCGAAGTTTTGGCGGCACCCAGACCGCTTCAAACTGCCACGACGGAAATCCTTTGTCCAGCAGGTCCATGTCTACGTAGGCACAGGTGTTGTCACCGTGTTTGATATGCAGTTTTCCCGTATCCGTATACACACCGATAACCGTGCTTTCCACCTCGTGCAGGGCAGACAATGCCATGAACCGGTCGATATGATCGGGTTTAACCGAAATGGTCATGCGTTCCTGGGATTCTGAAACCCAGATTTCCCACATGTCCAGGCCCTCGTATTTTAAGGGGACTTTATCCAGCCAGACCTCGCATCCGTTGGAGAGCATGGCCGACTCCCCGACGGAAGACGACAGACCGCCTCCCCCGTTGTCCGTGATAAATGAAATCAGACCTTCATCCCGGCAGATCAAAAGAAAGTCATGCATTTTTTTCTGGGTATAGGGGTCTCCGATCTGGACATGGCCGGCCGGTGTATTTTCAGAATAGCTTTCGGAAGAGGCGGTCACGCCGTGGATACCGTCTTTTCCCACCCGGCCGCCGCTCATGACGATGAGTTCACCCGGTGATGTTGTCTTTTCGTGGCTGGGTCTGTTGTTTACCTGGTTCGGCATGATACCCAGGGCCGTGACAAAAACAAGACTTTTGCCCATATATCCCGGGTGGAACAGGGTCTGGCCGAATGTGGTGGGAACCCCGCTTTTATTGCCCCCGTCTTTAACCCCTTCGATCACCCCGTCCAAAAGACGCCTTGGGTGCAGCGGCGGTTTCAGCGGGCCTTCATAATCCACATCCCCGACGCAGAATCCGAAACTGCCCATAAAGAGCTTGGAACCCAGCCCCGTACCCATGGGATCCCGGTAGACCCCGACGATTCCGGTAATGGCCCCGCCATAAGCCTCCATATTGGATGGCGAGTTATGGGTTTCACCGGTCACCACATAATTGGTCTTATCGTCAAATTTACCCACACCGGCATTGTCCCACAGAACCGACACCACCCAGTCCTTTTCTTCTTTGAGCTTTAATGTGGGCGATTTGATATAGGTGTTGAACAGGTTGTTTTCAATCACCACTTCACGGGTGGCGGCGTCAGTATATTTGAAAATACCCTGAAATGTATTGTGGTTGCAATGATCGGATCTGGCCTGGGAAATATATTCCAACTCCACATCCGTGGGTCTTGACAGACCGTATTCTTTCCTGGATTCAAGCACCTCGGGATCGAGGAAATATTCACGGATCACCGGTATATCACTGGGGTTTAGCGCCAGGTTCCGCTCATCGGATATGGCGGAAAGCCTGTCATCCGAATCGATATCGACGGTTTCAAAACCAGGCGTATGATTCAGCATGACCTTGGCCGGCTTGACATCCGGGCCGATGGCCGGATTCCATTCATCGGATGAAAAGATTCTGAATTGCTGGATAATGGCATTGGATAAAATCTCAGAGGCGATCTTTTCTACGTCGTCTTTTGAAAGCGCATCCCCTTTCAGGCAGTAACGCTTGGAAGTATAGACACCTTCATCCGGACCGAATTCTTTTCCCATGTGATCTGTGATCGCCTCCACAGCCGTGGCACCGGGATTGTCCTTCACCCC
>JANQML010000094.1 GCA_028280105.1 Desulfobacula sp.
TTTTCAGATGAATGGTTTGATTCTTCGGTTTTGTCCATTTTGTCAGCTCCTCAATTGGTTGGCCGGTCAGGGGAAATCTTCAAACCCGGCTGAATCCGGGCCGGTTTGGTCCGCCCCCTTGAATACCGGTGGTTCAGGGGGTGCCGAAGGGATTCTCGTTTCAGGCTATACTATAAATCTTTTTGCAAAATCAGATGGTGACATTTTTTTTACTGCCTTTGCTGAACTGATATCGTATCGGTTTGATGAATACGGATGCGACTGGAAAAAATAATATAATGTTTATATTTCGTATTTTCGCAAAGTAATGTCAACAAAAAAACCTGCTGATCTCATTTTTAAAGGTAAAACCGGAAGACGGATCTTTTACTGAAAACGGGCTGTAGACAAGCTCCTATGTCTTAAATAGATCAAATGCAAAAAAAAAGAGGTTGTTTTCGGCATCCTGAACCATAACCGGCTGCCCGTTTCCTCCCGGGAGATAAAACTTGAAACTGTTTGGAGAACAGCCATGAAAAGAAAAATGCATCGGGGCGTGTTTACGATCATCATAGTGTTCGGGATACTCCATTTTACCGGTGTTTTATTTCAAATCGTATTCAGCGGGGTATCGAAGACCATGACGCCGTCGTCCATCAGATCTGTACGCAGATCATCCGCCTGCTGCCAGTCCCCTTGTTTGCGGGCGTGGTTGCGCTTTTGGATCAGGGTTTGAATCCGATTGTCCAGAGCCGGTTCACTCATATCGAGCACTCCCAGCACTCTGTTTATTCGTTGCAGTCCCTTCAACAGCTGTTCTATGTCTTTTTTTCCAAGTTTGTTCTCCTGTAAAAGGGGATTGACCTGTTTCACATAGCTGAACAGCACAGCCAGGGCCACGGAGATGTTCAGGTCATCATCCATGGCCTTTGAAAAGGCCTGCTCCATGTCGGATACCGGTGGATGAAGGGGGCAGGCGCCTTTACCGGCTCCGGTGAACTGCAGTTTTCTGACAAAGGTATCCAGACGATGAAGTGCGTGGCAGGCATCGTCGAGATTGCGACGGTTGTATATCAGGGGTTTACGATAGCGGGTGCGCAGCAGGAAAAATCTCAGTTGGCGTTCCGTGTATCCTTTTTCCATCAGCTGCCGCAGCGTGATACGGTTATCGGGCTGGTCGAACATGGCCCTGCCGTCGGCCATCACAGGTGCGCTGGTGACCCAGTAACGGGCCAGAGCCTTTCCGGTCAAAGCTCCGGCGATGGCCATTTCGTTTTCATTGTGAGGAAAGGTCAGGTGGGATTCGCTGGTATGGATGTCAAAGTTTTCTCCCAGGTACTTCATGGACATGGCCGCACACTGGATATGCCATCCGGGACGGCCTAACCCCCATTCGGTATCATAAAAAACACCCCGTTTGACCTCTTTCAGTCCGGCCCGTCTGAACAAAACAAAGTCCAGGGGATTGTTCTTTTCGTATGTATCCGGGTCCACGGTGAGGCCGCTTTTTATTTTAGCCAGCCGGATTCCTGAAAAATTGGTATAATCGTTGTATCGGGAGATGTCGAAATAGACGGACCTGTTTTTTTCATAGGCGATGCCCCTGTCCAACAGGTCCCGGGTCATCTTGATCATCTCCGGCACATGTTCGGTGGTTCGGGGATAAAGGGAGGCACGCCGGATGCCCAGCCGTTCCAAATCGTTAAAAAGGGCTGAAACATACGGTTTGACAAACGCTTCGGGCGACTTTCCCTCCCTTGCCGATCCCAGGATAATGCGGTTGTCCAGGTCTGTGATATTGACGATGTGGGTGATCTTAAATCCCCTGGTCGACAGGTGACGTTTAAGCAGGTCGGCCACAATCAGGCGCCGGCTCAGAGCCAGGTTCAGATTTCCGTCCACTGTGGGGCCGCAGGTATACATGGAGACCTTCCCTTTTTTTAAAGCATGAAAGGGTTCTGTCCGGCGGGTCATGGTGTTGTAAATGTGCATTCCCGGGGTTTCTTCCCCGGCGCGCACTTTTGATCCGGCAGTGAATACCCCCGTGCTCAGATACCGGTCCCCGCCATCCGGAAATATCACCACCACCGTGCCTTCCGACATATTGCGGACCACGCGTAACGCGCCTGCCAAAGCCGCTCCGGAACTCATGCCCACAAAAAGCCCCTCTTCCAGTGCCAGTCGGCGGACCAGGGAAAATGCCTCTTTGTCATCCACGGGTATACATTCGTCCAGGCAATTTTTATTAAAAATGCCAGGCACGTAGGATTCCTTCATGTTTTTCAATCCCTGGATATGATGTCCGGGGACCGGTTCGACACCGATGACGCGGATATGGGGATCATAGGTCTTGATGCCCCGGCTGATGCCCGTGGCAGTACCGCCCGTTCCCAGTGTGGTCACTATCGCCGTCACTTTACCGCCTGTCTGGTTCCATATTTCAGGTGCGGTGCCGTATCGGTGGGCGCTCCAATTGTCATCATTATTGTATTGATCCACCAGGAAATATTGATCCGGGCGGGTGCGGGCCAGTTCATACGCGTACTCAATGGCACCGTCCGAACTCTTTTCGGCCGGAGTCAGTTCCAGTCTGGCACCAAACGCTTCCAGCCGCTGGCATCGTTCTTTGCTCGTGGATTCGGACATGGTTAAGAGCAGCCGGTACCCTTTCAGGGCACAGATCATGGAGAGTCCGATCCCTGTATTGCCGCTGGTGGCCTCCAGCACAGTTTTGCGTTTGGTCAGTTCGCCCCGTGCTTCGGCACCTTCGATCATGGACAGTGCCGGGCGGTCTTTGATGGACCCGCCGGGATTGGTCTGTTCCAGTTTCGCCAGCAGACACACCCGTTTGTTGGTGTGGATGCGGGTGATTGGAACCAGAGGCGTGTTCCCGATGCAATCCAGGATATTACCGTGTTTTTTGGTGGTTTCAGCTTTGTTTTTTTTCATTTTATTCAAATCCTTTGAACTTTGATTCACAAGTCCTCTCTCATGTTTTTATAACAGGGATATATTCTCTATGGTTATGATGAGTTGGCGTTATTTCGGAATCCTGCTGTTCTGTCAAAAGAATGCGAACCGGGAAATGTTATGGGGCAGATTCTGAACCGGCATCATTGAATTTTTAAGCCAACGCACCCAAGAGCGTTGCTATGTTTGATAGGCCGCATATACGCTTTTATTCGGACCGGGTTGCTGCAAGATCAGTTGTTAGACATGACAGGAGCGAGTTTGAGCGGATTCATTATAGTAACGGGTTGTTACTTAAAAGAAGGGGTGGCCTTGATTGAGAGTCGATCAGATGCGGATGGCATGCTTTGTATTTTTGGGGGGATCATTTGAAGATGATGAATATTTGAAGCGATATAAAAAATAATTTACTCCTCATTTTTTATAGCCACCAATATGAATTTTATTGCTCTGAGGCAGATAAAGTCATGTATGAATCTTCTAAGTAACAAGTTGTTACTTTAATAATGTTAGATATAGCTAGTGGATTGCGTTGTCAATTAAAAAATACAGGATAGCTAAAAAATTATCATCAAGCTGCTTGAAAAAGAGGATAATGGATAAAAGAAAGAACAAAAGGCCAGGAGATAAACGGGCCTTTTGTGAGGTCCTGCCTGAATCAGACTTTTTCAGGCAGTTTCCAGGCAATAAGCATAAAAACAATCCCGATGGCCCCTGCCGATATAATGCCGGGTATCATGGGCAGCAACGGTTGAAACCGATCGGACCCGGCTGCCAGCATCACTTTCCCGCCGGCAATGCTGTCAAATAACCAGCTGTTTTTAATGCCGGCGTAGACAAGGGTGTAAATTAACGCACCCAGCAGGCCGCCGGCGGTAAA
Source organism: Desulfobacula sp. (assembly GCA_028280105.1). Taxonomy (GTDB): domain Bacteria; phylum Desulfobacterota; class Desulfobacteria; order Desulfobacterales; family Desulfobacteraceae; genus Desulfobacula. The sequence continues at coordinate 3,830 of JANQML010000094.1, forward strand.
AAAGAGAGCGTCTTTCCGGCCGTCTGCCAGGGCAGTCAGGCCGGTTCCGGGACAGTATCCGGCCACGGCAAATCCCAGTCCCAGCAATGCACCCCCCAGGATAACGCCGATGTAGCTGCTTTTGACGGAGAGGTGTCCGGCATCAATGATGCCGGCGGCCATCATCAGGAACAAAAGCGTGCTGCTGATTCCGATGGCAAAAAAGATGGCCTTCATCAGGTGCAGGTCTTTCAGACGCAGCATGTTGATGATGTTTTGAGGGTTGGTGGCCCCGACACGCTGCAGGGAAAAACCAAAGAATATGCCGAGGATGACGGCAGAAATGATCGTCATAACGCACCTCCTATTTTCTTTTATATATCAGTACGGCCACCGGCACGGCTGCGGCAAAGGCGCCCAGGGCAAACAGGTAACCGCTCAGTGATGTCTGCATCATGCCGCTCATCATGTGGCCGCTGGTGCATCCCCCGGCCAGACGGGCGCCGAAAAGGACCAGTATTCCGGCAAAAAATACCGTGGCGTAGCGTAATGCAGGGGTTTCTCCGAATCGCTGCCGCCAGACGTCCGGTGCCTGACGGTCTGAAACTGTCGGTTTAGGGCCGCCCAGCCGGGATGATATGAAAGCTCCGATGACCATGGCAACAACGAATACAAAACTGTAGTTGATCGGATTGGCGACATTTTCTGCGTATTTGCCGCCGCTTTTATTCAAATAGGCGTTGGTACTCGTGTAACCGGATCTGCTTTCAGAGTCTTTTTGAACCACCGTGTCTGAAAAGAGGTTCCAGACAATGCCGTTGGCAATGACAAACTGGGTCGATACCCCTATGGGTTTGACAAAAGCTACGGCAACAAGGAAGGCTGCTCCCAGTAGAAGACCGCCTTTAAACCAGTTCAATTGTCTGTTCATCATTCTTTCTCCTCATCGTTAGTGTCGCAATAAATGTTGTAAAGGACCTCAAGTATCCCTGATACGGCCCGGCTTTTGAGCCGGTAGTGGATTACCCGGCTATCACGCCGTGTTTCCACAATACCGGCCCGGCGCAACCCTGCCAGATGCTGGGACAGGGCTGACTGGCTTAAGGGGACGGCCTGATTGAGAACACTGACCGGGCACTCTCCTTTTACCAGGTGGCACAATACCATCAGCCGGGCGGGATGGCTCATGCTCTTGAGAAGGTTTGAGGCCTTTTCTGCGTTTTCTTCAAGCTTTTGAGGGTCTATATCTTTCATAAATGGTTTTTGCAATTAATATATTAGAGTTTTATAATTTATTATAGCCTAATATGTTGGTTTGTCAAGAAGGGAATTGAAAAAACAGGTTTTTTGATTTGGCGATATTAAAACAGTATAAGCCGCAGTAGACAGCCGGCGTTCTATCCCGATGCAACCACCCGGTTTCGTCCCATGGCTTTGGCCGTGTAAAGCCGATTATCCGCAACTCTGATATAGTCAACGATCGTGTCCTTTGGGCCCGGGACCTTGCTGACCAGCCCCGCGGAGACGGTCATAAAGGAAGAGGCCCGGCTCTGGTTGTGAGGCAGGTTCATATTCTCCACGGCGGACCGGATGATTTCACCGAACCGGGCCGGATCGGTATCCGGCAGGTGGGTGGACAGAATGCTGAACTCCTCTCCGCCCATCCGGAAAGCAAAATCCCCGGGGCGGCGGCAGATCTCCTTTAATCTGACGCCGATTCGGGCTAAAGCGGCATCCCCTTTAAGGTGTCCGTAAGTATCGTTGAACGCCTTAAAGTAATCGACGTCCATAAGAATATAGGTCAACGCGCGTCTGTCCCGTCCGGCCCGTCTGATCTCGGTTTGAAAAACGGAATCAAAATACCGCCGGTTGTACAATCCGGTCAGCGAATCCGTAATGGAAAGTTTTTCAAGCTTTTTATTCGCCTCTTTTAGCCGGGTTTCAGCCTTAATTCGCGCATGCCTTTCCCTGAGCAACTCAATTGCCCTGGCAGATAAATCGTCATACATGATCAAAACGGTTTCAATGAGCACTTTCATTGAACCGCTCATCTTTTTTTCAGCCAATTGTTTTGCAGCTGTTATGGATTTCCCGTTTTTCATTGCCGCCACCACAATGGCCATGCGTTTGTCATTGTCGATAATGTGAAATGCCAGCCAGCGGAATAAAAATTTGATGATCTCTTCGATGATCTTGTTAAAACTTTTACCCGGATTATTCTGTTTCATCTCAACCATTTTCGGCAGAAAGGCTTCATGGTTTTTCCGGTGGTTTAACAGCCAGATGTCGTCTTTAAAAAACTGTTCCCAGACCGATTCCTCTTCTTTAAAATGAAGATCCGCATAGTTGGCCAGGGCATTAAACGCCGTGTTCACTTCAATGGTCTCATTTTTCACCAGTGTTTTTGCCAGGCGATTTAAAAGTTTGACTAGGGTTTTGTGCTGGAGATCAACCGCTTCGTGACCGGTTTCAAAGTTCCGGTTCCAGGGAAAGACTTCAAACCAATCGCTGTCAATGGATGGTGGCGGGTCTACTCGTTCAGACATAAAAACCAATCCGAACGTTTGATCTGGCGGGTTGTACGCTTGTTTCTCTTTTCATCGGAAAAAGTATAAAGGGTATAGCCTTTTATATCAAGCAGAAACATTGAGACGACCGGTGAACTGCTGTCAGGGCGGATGCGGCAGGCCCCAAAAACCGGACAATTTGCATCGTTTATTTTTGTACGGCTTCCCATTTTTTGTCATATTTAAATGCAACCGATCCGAGAATAAAAAATATAAAAGATGCTAACACAAAGGGTATAATCGGGCTTATTTGATAAATCAAGGTACTTATAAGTGGCCCAAATATAATCCCTAAACCTTGTGCGGCTGAGACCGTACCTGAAGCGGCACCTTGCTCTTCTTTCGTCACTAGGTTTACCGCTAAGGTTTGAAACGCCGGAAAAAGCATCCCCATACCAAAGGCACCGATGCAGAAACCCAATATTAAAATTGGTTTTGAAGCCATCATAAATACAATTATATATCCCAAAGAGGCGATAAACGAACCGTATTTTAAAAGCTTGGAAGCCGGCAATGAAATTTTTGAGACAACTATTTGAGAGATAATAAAAACAACCCCGATACAAGCCAATACAAAACCTGTGAATTCCGAGGCATCTATAGCGTTAAGCCGGAATTTGTCAATAACGTAAAAGCCCATACAAACCTGAGATGTGACAATGACAAACATGGTAACAAAAGCTGCCAAAATAGGAATTCGAAGCCTCTTATCAAAGACTTTCAATACAGGTGTCTCTTCAGTAGTTACAGGTTTTTCATAGGGAAGTACAAAATAGAGTATTCCTGCTGCAATCAAAGGCAAAATAGCAAAGGTATAAAGGGGAGCACTTAATCCCCAATTTGCTAAATACCCACCTATTGGAGGCCCTATAACCATGGCAATACCACTAGTTGCTGCAAGTTTTGCAATATATGACGTTCTTTTTTCTTTTTCGACATGATCTGCTATCAGTGCATTTGATACGGGTGTAATTGCCGAATAAAAGGCACCTATTAACCCCCTCGTTAATATCAGCATCAAAAGTGAAATTAACAGATTAGGAGGAGAGACAAGCGCATTATCCACAAATATTGCAAGGGCTAAATAAGAGATTGCAACGCCTGCCACACCTATTACTAATATTGGTTTTCTCCCTACAATATCACTTCTTCTCCCCCAAAAACGAGATAGAAACACCCAAAGTACTCCGGCGATTGCAACGGTTAACCCTGCATGCCACTCTTCAAGGCCTAACTGTCTTACTATGGGGCCGACAACTGCCAGAAATGCCATCATTGCGCAGACACATAATATATTTATAAACATTAAAATTTTGATTTCTTTCATTTTTACTCTTCCAACTTTATTTTAATTGATGCAAGTATTGCGATGATTCCTATAAATGAAGCTGATACAATAATTGTCAGATATCCGAAAACGCCTGCTAAAGATACTGATAATCCGCTAAACAAGATTCCAGAAAACATATATACGCCATGTTGTACGGAAATTTGAGCTGCCGGGGTTTTATGGGAAGCGTTATTCATCATAAGCGTTGTCATAACAACTTGTGACGGGGAATTAAAAACAAAAATAAAACCAATCACAAACATTGCAAGAGAAGTATTATCAAAACCGAATGCAAGGAAAAGCAGTAACAGAATACCGATAAATTGTCCTGATGCTGCCACAATTAGTATTCTTTTTTTTCCGAACATACCGATAAGTTTAGACGCCCCGAAAGATGCAAGCACTCCTAACCCGAAACCAATTATATGAACATACAGTCCGATTTTATCAAGTGTCCATCTTAGATCAACAAGCATTGGCGTCACCAAGCCGAATGCTACACTTATAGTTATCGGATAAATTACAAGAAAGAGAAACCAATATTTTTTCTCTTTGCCTTTCCAAAAATCTATATACTGTTTGTAATCTATTTTCTTTTGTTTACCGTCTTCTTCTTTTTCAGGTTCTGTATAAAAGAGAATTTGTACTAAAGATATTGCAGTTACAACTGCCATTATCAGCATTGTGCATTTCCAGCCAAGATGGGTATACAATACAAGACCGACACCACTTCCTAAAATAGTACCGATCATTCCTCCTGCAGATTTCAGAGCATTTGCAGTGGGTCGGCTTTTCATTGATACGGTTTTTAATACAAGTGCGCCTAAAGCCACATCCTGTGAAGCTGAGAAAAAAGCAAGAAGAACTGCAAAGAAGACCACGGTTGGAATATTATCAATAAGGCTGTAGCCTGAGCTTAAAATAAGTAAAAGAACCATAAGGCTTTGAAAAATGATAATCCAGCCTCTATAGTGTCCTAATTTTTTTATTGAAAACCTGTCAATAACAGGAGCCCAGAGAAATCTTATTACCCAAAAAAGTCCAAGCATATATACCAGTCCAAGATTTTCTAAGGTAACGCCATTTCTCCTTAATATAGCAACAAAAGCTTCTGTAAAATAGGCAAAGCCTAAAATCTGGGTAATATATAAACTAAAAATCAGTACAATATGCCGTATACTTAAATCCTTATTCACGATTCAGGTTCCACAGCTTAAGCCTTTGCTGAGCCCCATACATAGAGAAATATTTTCCTTCTTTTTTCAGTAACTCGTCATGAGTACCACTTTCGATAACTTCACCCTTAGCAACGACAAGTATATTCTCTGCATGAGAAATTGTAGATAATCTATGGGCAATAACGATTACGGTTCTATTTTGAATTAACTCATCTAAAGCTTTTTGTACGGCGACTTCGCTTTGAGTATCAAGTGCTGACGTCGGTTCGTCAAGTATGACGATCGGGGAGTCTTTCAGTATCGCCCTTGCGATAGAGATCCTTTGTCTTTCTCCGCCACTTAAGCTTCCTCCTATCTCTCCCGCTTTTGTGTTGTAGCCCCTTGGAAGCCTTGAAACAAACTCATGGCAATTTGCTTTTCTTGCGGCTTCTTTTGCCTCTTCATCACTTGCCTTTGGATTTCCCATTCTGATATTATTTAAAATAGTATCATCAAATAAATACACATCTTGAAACACGACTGAAATCAAAGACATCAGTTCATCTTGGCTCATATTTTTAATATTGATTCCACCGATTTCAATCTCACCGATACTTGGATCATCATATCGCATAATTAGTTTTGTAATGGTCGTTTTTCCGCTTCCACTCGGGCCGACAATAGCGGTCATGGCTTCTGAAGGGATTGCAAAAGTTACTTCTTTTAACGCTTTCTTCTCATTGTTTAAATAATTAAAATCTACGTTTTTAAAAGAGATGCCGAAATTCTCAGGCATAGCTTTTGGCTGGTCGACTTTTAAGCTTTTTATATTTAATAACCCCTCAATTTTTTTAAAACCCAACTCCATGGTATCTAAAACAGAAGCAATGCCCAAAAAGTTGACAAGAGGCTCGTTTATTCTATTCACTATAATTAATAAAGAAATTAGAGCAGCAAGAGAAAAACTTCCTTGCAGTATCCAAAAAGTTCCAAATGAAAGAATCGTTAAAAAGATAAACTCTATTAGTGTATTCATAACAGCCAATGGAATTAAAGATCCGAAAACACCTCTTTTCTGAACCTCTCTTACGTTTGTAATTGATTCTTGAAGTTGTGCGGAATTTTCACCCACTTGGTTTATGGATCTAAGCACCGGAAGGCCTTGAAGATATTCGACCGTATCTGCTTCAAGATCGGAATGAGCGGTTAAATTATCTTCTTTTTCCTTTTTTGTTAACTTTCTGCTCCAGATATAAATCGGATAACTGAAAGGCAGAACAATAATAATTGCAAAAGCCATCTTTATATCAACAAAAAATGTTGTTAAAATAATAACTAACGGAATAACTAAAGCTTCAAAGGCCATTCCCGCGACGACTCCCATATGAAGCACGGACTCATCGACATTTTGTGATAAAATCGAGTTAAGTTCTCCTGTTCGATATTGATTCAGTTGTTGAAGGGGCATCTTTTTGATTTTTTCCCCCAGTTTTAAGCGAAGATTATGTGCAACGTCAGCTAAATCATTAGCATAAGAGAAGTCAAGGGCATACCACTTACAAATCATTGAAATAATAGAAAGTATAAACACTGAAGATAACCAGAATAGGATCTCATTTAAAATAAAACTCTCTTTAAACATCGATCTGAGAAGAGGGTAGAACATAGCATATGCCAGACCCTGAAAGATAAAAGAGAGGATATATCCTAAAAAACTTTGAGTTAATTTACCTTTTTTATCTGCGGCAATTCTTAGGCTGATGACATATGAATCCCATAATGAAGTGACTTTATTCGTCATGCCAGTTCCTTTTTAATATCGATTTTTGCTTCTAAATTCCACTTTTCAGCCTTTTCATAATTTTGCCAAAGGGTGAAATATACTTGTTTATTTTTAAGGAGTTCATCATGTTTTCCTTTTTCAACTATATTTCCTTTATCAATCACGATAATCTGGTCAACATCTTTTATGGTTGAGAGTCGATGTGCGATTACCAGCACTGTTTTATGTTCCATTAAATTGGCTAACGCTTTGATAATTTCTTCTTCATTTTCAGGGTCTGCAAAGGCTGTTGCCTCATCGAGAACAATAATCGGATTATCTCTCAAGATCGCTCTTGCTATTGTAATACGCTGCTTTTGTCCTCCCGAAAGGTTCGCGCCTCTATCGCCTGCTTTAGTATCATAGCCATTTGGCAAGCTTTCTATAAAATCATGGATTTGAGCGGCACGTGCAGCGTCTATTATTTCTTCTCTGCTTGCTTCCGGATTTGCCATTTTTATATTATTTAAAATCGAATCATGAAAAAGGAACGTGTCCTGGAACACGAAGGAGACAGTATCCATTAAAACGTCTGAATGCATCGCTTTTATGTTAACTCGTCCAATCTCTATGCTCCCGCCACTTACATCCCAAAATCTAGGAATAAGTTTTGCAATGGTACTTTTACCCGAGCCGCTTGGCCCGACTAATGCGGCTACACTTCCCTGGGGGACTTGAAAGCTTATATTATTTAGAGCATTTTTCGAACTTCCGTCATAACGGAAGCTCACTTCTTTAAATAAAACCGAATTATCCTTTGGCAGGGCATTTCCTTTCGCTTGTGGAAGGGCTTTTACATCCAGTACCTCCTGGATTCGTATAGCAGAGGCTTGTGATTTCTTTATAAAGTTGGTAATCCACATCACCGGCATCATAGCATCTGCCATTCCTGTGCTCAGGAAAAGAGCTAAGATAAGTGACGAGAGTTCCAAAGAACCGTTGTTTAGCAGACAAATTCCTGTGATCAAAACTGCAAGAAGCGTTGGTAAAGGACTCAGAATAATAATACCGAGTTTCGAAAAGAAAGAGGTTTGTGCCATCCAGGCACTCAAATTTTTTTTATATGAGAAAAGCGAATTATTGTATCTTTTAAAAGAGTGACTTCCATCATCAAAAGTCCTTACCACCGGCATCGCCTGGGCAAACTCTATTACCGCTTTATTTATTTCCCCCTGACTTTGCTCGTAACGCTCTCTAAAATGAACTGAGTCTTTCATGGTGCGTGCGATTATCAAAAAACCGATCACCAAAACAACGATACTGGCAAGTACCAGCCTGTAATCAACCCAAAGCAAAATGATCAAAGTGATTGCAGGCGCAACAGCACTCTTAGCTATCATGGGTATGCTGTCAGCAACAAAAACATGCAAGCCCCGAACATCACTTTGCATTACTTTTTTTAATGCACCGGAACCTGTAGTTATTATATACCCTAAAGGCACTTCTGCTAAATGCGCAGAGAGTTGCGTTCTTAAAATCTGCTCAAGTCTTAAAGCGCCCAAATGCGAGACTACAAAGCCGCTCAGTCTTGTTGTAAAAGCAATTACGATCATAATTGCCAATAAAATAATGGTATTGACTAAATCCATTTTTATACCAAAAAGTTCTAATGGTGTGGCTGAAAGTACATTTGAAAGGGTGAAAGAGAGCAGAGTTAAACTTGCTATTAAAGTTATGGCTGCAAATGCTGACAGAAACATGGCAAGGCATATCTCAAAACTCACAGGTTTAAGAATCGTCCATAGCCCTTTTTTCTTAGATTGTTTTCTCATACGTTTTCTATTGCCTAAATGATTAAGTTACCTTATCCAAACCAAACACTGCTCTTTTAAATTTGTTTATATGAAAGAACTAAACAAACACGTTGAGTTCTTTCATATTTTGTTGCGGACAGACTTCGGTGAAAGACCAAGTCGGTCCATGGTCGTTATTGGGGCAGGTTGTTCTGCCGGCGCCTCTTCGGGGCCGAAGGCCTTGGTGGCGCGGATCAGCACCGGAGTGACCAGGTAGTCTGTGAACAGGGCGGTCATGATGCCAGCGCCAGTCAATATGCCAAGGGAAATATAGACCCTGGCCAGTGCAGCCCTAAAATCGATAGATCAACTGTGCGCCGATTTCCCGGGGCTGTGAGTAAAACACAAGATGCTCGCCCCTTGAATCATACGTTTCATCAAAGAGATTGTCGGCGTAGAGATAAATATCAAAAGAACCCCCTTCATATCCTATTTTTGCATTAACCAGGGTATAGGCGTCCCGCTCATATCTATTTGATTTGTCAAGATAGGTCTTGCCTTCGCTGCTTAGATCACACCGGGCAAAAAAACCGTTTGACGATCTGTATTGCGCGCCTATATTGCCGGTATATTTCGGTGCATAGGGATTGGTATTCCCGCTGTAGTCACCTGCCATATCGCTGTATTCATCAAATTCCGTCTGATTGATTCCAAGTCCGCCGAAAATTTTCAGCGAAGGGCTGATTCTGTAAGTTATTTCAAGCTCCAGCCCCTGTGAAGTTGCGCTTGCGGCGTTGGTGATAAAGGTGGTCCCGTCCGTGCTCAGTTCTGAGCTGACCTGCATGTCGGAAATATCCATGTAATAGAGGGCCAGATTAATCAGAAGGGTATTGTTCAGAAAGGTATTCTTGGTCCCAATTTCATAGTTTATCAGGGTTTCCATGTCGTACTTTTTTTGACCTTCCGGCGCCAGCAAGTCAAATCCGCCGGATTTGTATCCCTTTGAGACAGTGCTGTAAATCATTGAATTTTCGGTGAGGTTGTAATTCACAGCAAATTTCGGTGAAAACGCACTGTATGTATTGGAAAGATCAGCATCCCCTTGTTGAAATGTCTTTTCGTCATAATCATATCTGATTCCTCCTGTGAACGAGAGTTTGTCGGTAAGGTGATAATCGCCATGGGCAAACAGCCCGATGGTTTTATTGTCTCTGTGTTGAGGCTGAATGTTTGCTATGGTATCTTTGAGGAAGTCTTTGTCGTTATCCCCATAAATTCCGATCAGCCAGTTGAACTTTTCGAACACGGAACTCAGTCTGAACTCGACCGATCTCCTTTTATACGAAGCCTCCATCTGGTTATGGAAAAAGTTCAACGGGCTGAAATCCAGATCGGTCAGGCCGTCTAGTTTATATTCCCTTTGTGTGACAAGGCCTTCTATCTGGTACCTGCCCATGCTGTATGTTGCCTTCAGGGCGTGAGAGATAATCTCACTGTTGTCATATCCGTGGATATCGCTTGGAATCTCTTTTGTCATTGCAGACGCTAAATTATAATACGGCCCACTATTCCCATATTTGAGCAACGAGGAGATCAATGAAATATCAAGGTCATCGCTTGGGGTCGTTCTCAACTGCAGCTTGCCGTAGTTATTGGACAGATCGTCTATCATTCCTCCCAGATAGGTGTTGGGAATCTGTCCGTCTTTTTCATAGTGCCTGCCGGAAAGCCGGATGAACAATTTATCTGTAATGATCGGTCCGGCCGTACTGAAGGCATATTCCCTCTTGTCATCACTGCCCAGTTGCACGCTTGCTTTCCCTTCAACATCATTGCCGGGTTGCCGGGTGATGATGTTGATGGCGCCGGCCTGGGTGTCCTTGCCGTATAACGTCCCCTGAGGACCTTTCAGGACTTCAATTCGTTCAATGTCCATTAAGACCGAATCAAATCCAAAGAGACTCGAAATCGGAATACCGTCCAAAAACATAGTCGCGGAAGAAGACAGATTGCCGCCATAAGAGCTGAGCCCCCGCATTACCGGCACGGCCCAACCTCCGAAATTCAAGTTATCGAACGATAGACTGGGAGTGGCTAGGGCGATGTCCGTTACTGTTTCGATTTTCCGGTCTTCGATTTCAAGGCTGTCAAGTACCGTCATTGAAATCGGTACATCCTGGACGTTTTCCTCTGTTTTCTGGGCTGTGACCGTAATACTGTCCAAAGTGGATTCACGTTCATCTCTACCTGTTGTCTGAGCCGCAGCCATGATCGGCATAACAAGCAAGAAAACAAGTAAAACAATGAACAAAATTCCACTCCATTTTTTCATAATAATATTCTTTTTCATTCCATAGTTCCTTTTCATTTCATCTTTACTTTAACAAACGCTGGATCCATTCTTCCCACGAAAATTCAGATTTTTTTTCTGAATTTTGAGGCAAAGACGGCTATTTTACTACCAGATCCCTGCAGAACAAAACTAATGGTGGCCGAATAGATTTTAATGATAGCCGAACTTTTGAAGTGCAAACTAAAAAGACTTGTTTTTTTATTATGTTATATTGGCGCAATCAACCCTTCAAAAGAGCACTGAAAAACGATATCAAAAGGCCTGCTTCAGCGGTTGGCCTGTGTGACGTCTCACTCTACCGGAAGATGGACGGACGGATGAATCATTTCAAACATTCCCGCGGATTAATCTTATATTGCCCTTTAAACGCCCTGGAAAAATGGCTCAAACAAGAATAGCCCACAAAATAGGAGGTTTCGGTGACATTCATTTTACCGGCGGTCAGAAGCTGGCGGGCCTTTTCAAGGCGCATCTCCCGAAGGCATCCGAAAACCGTGTTGCCGAAAAGGGCTTTGAAGCCTTGATTCAATTTGCAATGGTTCATGCCCGCGATTTTTGCCAGATCATACAGACCTGGAGGGTTGGCAAGGTCTTTTAGCATGACCTCCCTTACGTGATAAAGCCTATCGATCTCAGAGGATTGAAAATGTCTTGCTGAGCGGTTGTCATGGTTTGTACGTTTAAGGGCGTCCAGAAAAAGGTCGATAAGTTCCAATGATTTGGCTTCAAAATATAGTTTTCTATGCGACATAACCAAAGATGAATCAAGCATCTGGGCCAACACCATCCGTATTTGCGGCGTTGAAGACATGGTCACGCTCTCAAACTCGGGTACCTTGTCTTCACAGATGGCGTGCAAGACCGAAGGTAATCTCTCTTTTTGGTCCCAAACAATTTTCCTGAAATTGTCGAGTGTAAAACCGATGGTAACAATCGAGAAATTTTGCTCCCCAGGAATTTCAAACTGCCACTGGTAACCGTTTTTTGCGATAATGAAACCATTATTGTCCTGACAAAGCTGAAAACCATTCTCGAAACCGTTCACCCGGATCGTTTCAAAACCGGCCAGACAAAAGTGGAAGCCGATGAACGCCTCATTGCTTTGGCCATGGATTTTGATCTGATGTTTGGCGCGGCGCTTTTGAAGACTCAGGACCATTCCCGAACGGAACGGCATCATCTGAAGCGAACCCCGGCCCCAAACATCTGACATCACCCAGTTAACAGGACCTTTATCCAAAACGGGCGAGCTGATCAAGGTGCTCCCGTCAATTCCCTCTTGCCATTCGCCCATTTGCAGAAAATCATGTTCCATTAATTTGTCTCAGATGCTGCTGACAACGGCACCCTTTATCGTTATGATTCCGTATGGCCATTCACTCCGCTCCCAACCCGTAAGTGAAAGCTAAATTAGTTAGACATTTCTAATGACAAATCTTTATGTGGTTGTCAACATTTTTTGCCGAACGAATAAGGAGAGATCGTGTGAGGTGCAACCGGCATGGTCGTGAACTAACTGGTGAAAGTCCAGCCATAGCCCTTGAAAGGAGGGAATATGCAGGCAAAGGCAAGGGTGCCGAAAAAACTTCCCAGATCTATCCGAAAAGGGATTACTCGGTGACGGGAAGCCAATGATGGATCTGAAAGGGTGCTCAGGCAAAAGTCCCGCCTCTACGGTAACAGTAGATGAGTCACATCCAACTGAAAGAAGTTGTGTTGCAAAAGTTACTGCAGGCGGTGTGTGTCAAACAAGGTTGGATGATGACCATAGTTCATAATTCGTTGGTTGTCTATGATTTTATCATTATGAGTACCAGCCGATCCGCTAAGTTAATGACATTTGGCGTGCCAACTGCACAATGTAATGAAAATAAGCAGTTATACGGGAAAGAAAGGATAAAAAATCTTCCCTGGCGGCATTGATGAAAAAATGCCCGCCTTGCAGGCCGATCAAGTCAAAGGAATCCGTGGTATATCGTTTCCATGGAGCCATAACTGATTTTGGAGCCTCATCATCTTTTGTATGCAATAGCAGGGTAAACTTTCCCAATCATGCATAGGTTCATCCTCCATTCGATCCTTCGGAGCTCTCCCGGAGGGTGAACCTATATTATTTTACGCCGGATCGATAGAACCTATTTGGGTCCTCCACCAGAGGTGGAGGGTTTAGACCCATACTAATATTGCCTGATTCAGTATTACCAGTACATAAATCAGTCCCACCGCTCCCACGGCCGTCGGCCCCACAAACTGACCAAGGAAAATAGCATCCACGAAGTTATACAATCCCATGACAACAGTCCCGATGACACCTGGGATCGTCATACGCAAAAACAATTTCCCCATGGGCTGAGCTAAAGCCAATTCTCTGTCTTGGTTCATAAAAGATCTCCTTAGGAGTCGTGTAGTAATAAATGGGGTTTTCAAATTGTGCGATTATCGAAAAAAGACCGATGGAATTCATTGCCACTTACGGCTTTTGGTTCAACATCATTAAAATTTCAAATATCTTTGGATAGTTTTCAGCTACTAAACCAGCAAGGTTTTTTTTCAAAAGCATAGGTGGGCAGCGGTATTTTATAGTACGGTAACGCTTCGGTCACCCTGTCCCAGGCAATATCCTTTCCTCTGGTGTATAATTTGTGCAGGCATTGTAAGGTATCGTACCATTCATTTTCATCTCCCTGGTACAAATACACCACTGTTTTGTCCTGAATTAAGTCCTGCTGCTGCAGGATCTGTTTATCCGGGCCCATCAGGATAAGAAAATCCGCATTCTCCCCGGTTTGTTCCGAGTTAAATTCCAATGTCGAAACCATTTGCGAAATCTTTGGATCAGGGCTGGGAAATGATGGATGAAAATCCCGCGCTTTGATAGCCTGACTGAGTCCGTTTTCAAGGGATAACGCACCGGAAATGCATGCTGCAACATATTTCCCGATGCCATTTCCCATCGCGGCCGCAGGAACAATGCCCCATGATTCCCACATGGAAGCCAGTGCATATTCTAATATAAAGGTAGTGATCGGGCCAGGCGGGGCAGCATAAAATTTCTTCAAATCGCATGAGGATGAACGGAAATCACCGAGTCGTTGTAAAATCTGGTGGCATTGATCAATCGCCTCACTGAACCGGGTTTGTCTGCCGTAAAAGGAAGTTCTTTTCAAAAACCTGGCATCTAAACTGTCAGAAAACAAAAACCCAATTTGTGGTTGACATTTCTTGCGGTCAGCCGCAAATCCGGGAGGGTCTTCTTTATCATTGAGCCAGTTGTTTATCTGTTTCAATAATTCCTCTTTGGATCCTGCTACGGATGAGAACCGGCAGGGGTAGTGATATCGTCCGACATTTGATGTAAAACAGATATCTTCAATATCTGCTTTTGGGTTTGATTCCAGAAATAATTTATATTTATGACCCATTCGTTTCAACGTGCTCTCTTCTTTTGTGGAAATAGTAAAGATATGCGGCCTGCATTTCATTTCGGATATTGAGGTTCTTTCCGGCAAAGGTGCTTCCTCCAAAATCAAATGGGCGTTGCTTCCGCCGGTTGCAAAGGAATTGAGTCCAGCCCGCCTCGTGCCATTGTCCACATTCCATTTCATTGGTTCCCGGACGACATAGAAAGGACTGTCAATCAAACTGGGATTGGGGGTGTCGCAATGAAGGCTGGGGTATAATTCCTTGTATTTTAATGCCAATACTGTTTTTATTAATCCGGCAACGCCTGCGGCCTGGGCAAGATGACCGATATTTGTTTTTACGGAACCAATGCCGCAATATTGTTTTTTATCCGTTGTCATTCGAAAAACCCTGGACAATGCTTCAATTTCTATGGAATCGCCAAGCAAGGTGCCTGTACCATTGGCTTCCACATAGGTAATGCTTTCCGGGTCTATGCCTGACATCAGTAATGCCTCTTCAATAACCTGGGCCTGACCTTCCAGGCTTGGTGTCCGGTACGCCGCTTTTTCAGAACCGTCATTGTTGACGGCACTGGCCCTGATAACGGCATAGATATGGTCATGGTGATTAATTGCATCTGACAGGGGCCGCAGTAACACCATACCTGCCCCGTTCCCTGCAACCGTCCCCTGGGCTTTTGCATCAAATGCCCGGCAGTACCCATCCGGCGAAAAGATCATATCATGGTCATATATATAGCCCCTTGACTGAGGTATAGATATGGATGAGGCACCGGCAAGGGCCATGCTGCATTCCCCGTTGCGCAGGCTTTCGCATGCGATATGAATTGCGGCAATGGAAGCTGAGCATGCGGTTTGAATGCTCATGCTGGGCCCCTTAAAATTTAAAGCATGGGAAACCCGCATGCACAATTGGTCAACCGACGTCCCCAACAGGGCTTCGAAAGCCCTGACAGATCCTGTTTCCCTTAAAACCGGTTCCAATACACTTGCATACCCGCTTGTCTGCACGCCACCGAATACACCGATATCACTATCCTGCCGATGGGGCTGGCAACCGGCATCTTCCAAAGCTTCATACGCGCATTCCAAAAAAATACGCTGCTGGGGGCAGATAAACTCAGCTTCTGCGGACGTATATCCAAAAAAACCGGGATCAAACATCTCAATACTTTCAAGAATGCGTCCGGAATTCAAATAGTTGGGTTTGTTGATAAGGGTTTTATCAGCACCTGCATCCAGCATTTCCGATTTTGAAAAAAACGAAACGGATTCTTTTCCTTTTAGTAAATTATCACGAAACTCATCGGTATTGGATGCACCAGGAAAACGGCATCCAATGCCGATGATCGCAATGGGCTCAATCCTTTCATCTATCGTATCCAGGGCCATAACAGTTCCTTGTTTGGGGGTAGGCTTGCAATGTATCACCGCTATTTAATTTAGTTTTTCAGAACACTTTCAGTTTTCTTACGCCGCCTCATGGCCGCTTTTTTCCGGGCAAAAACTTTACCTTGGACTTGTAAAGGCCTTTTTTGTTCTTCTGTTTTTCCGGAAATAAACCGGGACAGGCTTTGGACCGAGGCGTGCTCAAAAATATCCACAACAGAGATATCCACATTCAACTCTTTTACCAGCGCATTTTGAATTTTTACCATATCCAATGAGTTGGCACCGATGTTCATAAACGGGTCGCGAGTGCTTATTCTCTTTACTTGAAGGATCTTCCGTATGGTTTCGACAAGCTGTGATTCCAGTTCGTTTTCAGGCGGATAATACTCGGATGTACCGGAGTTCTCCACAGCATCAGGCAAAGGAAGATTTTTACGGTCAATTTTTCCGTTGGGGGTTAGCGGCATTGTTTTCAGCTCTATTATAGCGCCCGGTACCATGTAGGCGGGCAATTTTTTTCCAATGAATTGTTCAAGGTCGTTCATGGAAAATTCCAATTCACTATTTAAAACCACATACGCCACGATACGTTGTTTTTTATCCAAATCAGACGTAACATTGACAACGGCACTTTCAACACCCGGATATTGCTCCATGGCCGCTTCAATTTCGCCCAATTCGATCCGGTACCCGTTGATCTTTACCTGCTGGTCTTCCCTTCCCAGGAATTCAATATTGCCATCCGGCAGGAACCTGCCCAAATCACCGGTCCGGTAAAGGGAGATGCCTGTTTTGGGATGTTGTATAAAACTGGCGTCGGTTTTTTCCCCATCCCGCCAATACCCTTTGGCAAGTCCGTTTCCGCCGATGTAAAGCTGTCCCGGTACCCAGTCCGGGCAAGGTTCCATATCCTCATTCAGAACATAGAAGTTCTGGTTGGTCATGGGCTGGCCATAGGGGATGCTGGTCCAATCTGGAGCAACAGAATGAATGGGATAAAGGATGGACCATATGGATGCTTCAGTGGCACCGCCCAGACCGATGATCTCAGCCGGATTAAACCGTTCTCTGATTTTATCCGGCAGATCAAGGGATATCCAGTCACCGCTCAGGAGAACCAGGCGAAGTAAATCAGGATTTGTTTCATCCTTTCCCAAGGTATATTCCACCAGCATCTGCATTAAAGCAGGCACAGAATTCCATATGGTTACACGGTTCTCTTTGATCAGCGACAACCAATGGCCCGGGTCTTTGCGCAACGCATTGTCCGGTATCACAATGGTTCCGCCTGCCGCCAAAATTCCGAAAATATCGTAAACAGAGAGATCAAAATTCAGGTTGGACAGGGCAAATACACGATCTTTCCGGGTGACGTGAAAACGGTGGTTGATATCCAGGATCGTGTTGACCGCGCCCTTATGGTCGATCATTACCCCTTTGGGGAGCCCGGTGGAACCGGATGTGTAGATGACATAGGCCAGATCCCCGGGCGATCGTATGATCTGACCAGAGACTGCATCCTGCCGGGTATGGTCATGCATGGTAACGGAGAACCTTTTTACATCATCAGGCCATTCCAAATCTTGCGCCAGCCAGGGTTGAGTCAGTACGAACCTGACCTCACCGTCTTTGAGAAGATGCTTTAGCCTTTCTGTGGGAACGGCGGGATTTATAGGTAAATAGGCCGCCCCGGATTTCAAAATTCCAAGGACTGCCGCAACCTGTTCCCATCCCTTTTCCATGACGACAGCGACCAGGGTGTTTGGTTCCGCGCCATTGCGCTGCAGCAGATCTCCAAGATTATCTGAAAAAACAGACAGCTGCCCATAGGTAACGGAAGAATCGGAAGTCACCACCGCCACATGATCCGGATCTTTCAGTGCCTGTTTTTGAAACAATTCGTCAAGCAGGGACTCTGACAGGTTGGATTTGGTTGAATTCACATCTGATCTTTTTTGCATCTGGTAGTCCGGAAGGAGTCTGAAGCTTGCCTGATCCCAGGCGTCTTCATCTGCGGAAAGGATATCCAGTAATCTAACATAAGCGGCAAACATATCATCCAGCATCCCTTGTGGGAAAAGGTCTTCCACAGCATCAAAAAGGATAATAAGTTGGCCGTTGGTTTCAGCCACCTGGAGGTCCATCCAGACCTGGGGGGTCTGGCTGATACCGTAAACAGCTTTGTCAGCAAATGAGAATTTATTCTCCTCTCCGGAGGATGTGTCCGTGGTGAGATTACTTGTAAAGACAACCGGCATAATGTCCATTGAAGAATCGGTCCGGGTTTGGGCAAGCTCCCGCAGAAATTGTACCCCACTGTAAAAGCGGTGTTCCATATCCCGCCATAATTGATCCTGTATCTGTCGTGCAAACGCTTCAAAGGACAGGGGTTGAGAATCATCAATTTCCAAAAACATTACAGAAGTAAAATCACCAATAATCTCATTGATCCGGGGATGTATTGCCAATCGGTTAAATACCGTTAAATTAATGGAAAACTGATTTGTCTTACTCCATTGTGAAAGGGTTTTTGCATATACAGACAACAACAATCCTGCCGGGGTTATGCCGATACGGGATGCCTGTTTTTTAAGACCGGCCCACTTCTTTCCCTCCAGCCTTTGAATCCTCCTGGTAAAATATGGGTTGTCAACATCCTGCAGTTCTTGGGAGGTTGGCAACTGCGGTGCCTTTGGCAGCGTTTCCAACCTGTCGCACCAATATGTTTTGGCCGTCTTATAAAGAACGGACTCCCTGAATTCTTTTTCACTTATGACATAGTCCCTGAAAGAGATATCAGGTTGGTCCGGTTGTAAAGCCGGATCTTTATAAAACGCATATAGTTCGTGAAATATCAGCCTGATACTGTGGGCATCTGCAAACAAAAGATCCAGGCTCATGTGCACGCGGCTTGTCTTTTCATTCAACAAGGACACATGTAATTCAAAAAGAGGCCATTCATCTGTTTGAAATATCTGGTGTGACATCCTTTCCCGCAGGGATATCAATTGGGAATTAACGGACTCGGAATTTTGCCTGGTGAAGTCTGAGATATCAATTTTATATTCAGGAACTTTTTCCAAAACTTGCTGCCGGCCATACGGCAGGACAATAACACGCAGCATTTCGTGGCGTTTTATCAGGGTATTCCAGGCACGGGCGTAGCGATCCATATCCAAATTGTCCATATCGACCTCATAATAGGTGTGGCATGCGATTTTCCCCATGCCCATAACGCCCTGTCTGCCCACCCAGTATGCCTGTTGAATATCCGTTAATTCAAAGGGCTCAAACCTGTTTTCAGGGTCTGTCTGCAAAACAAAATATTCTGTTACATCGCCTGTTGCGCCCTGATCTTTTTCGTTTCTGATAATTTCCAGGATATTATTGGTCAGGCCTTTGATTGTCGGCTCTTTGAAAAGGGTGTGAGGGGTAATTTTTACCTCAAGTTCTTTGCCCAATGATTGTGACAATTCAAGAAAAATTAAAGAATCCATTCCCATCTGTAAAAGATCGGTATCTGAAGCAAGACTTGTTTTATCAATCCGAAGCGTCTCAGAGACTCTTTCTTTGAGGAATTCTTCCAATATGCCATACGTCTCATTTAATGGCGACATCCTGATGCGTGACAGAACATCCGAGTCTTTATGGGCAGATACCGTTCCCGGGATTGTTGCTTCTGCAGCCAACCGGTCGAATAGCCTGTTGTTGGCCATGAATCCGTGGTTAAAAACATCGGGCCAGTGAATATTGGCAAGGCAGATGTGATGATGCTTCAATCCCATGGCCAGGAAAAGGTGTGCCAGGGCTTCTTGGGGGGTAAAGGAATCAATACCTGCTTTTGCCCTTAGTTTGGCTCCTGAATAATCTTCGGCAATCATACCTTTTTCGGAAAATGCGCCCCAGTTTATATTCAAGACAGGTAAACCATTCTGTTTTCGATAGGAAGCCAAAATATCCAGGAACATATTTGAAGCACTGTAGGCGCCAAGACCATGGCCTCCCCATAGGGATGTGATTGAAGAGAACATGACAAAATGGTCTAAGGGATCGTTCTTTGTTAAAAGATGTAAATTCCATGCACCTTCCATCTTAGGCGCCATGACAGGTTCCATCTCTTTGACATCCTGCCGCAGGATATCGCCTTCGCCTAACACACCTGCAAGATGGAAAACGCCTTTTATGGCAGGCATTGATGTTCTGATGTCATGCAATGCGTTTGATAGGGATTCGGGATCGCCAATATCTACCTGCCTGGATCGTACTTCAACACCGGCATCCCGTATTTCCCGTATGGATTCAAGTGCTGAGGCCGACGGTGAATGCCTGCCGAGTAAAACGATGCCGGTTACCTTGTTGTTTGCCAGCCATTTGGCTGTTTCAATGCCCATACCGCCGAAACCGCCGGTGATGATATAGGTCCCATCCGAATTAAATATTGTTGAACCTGGGCCTGTCGATTCATTGTCCCTTGAGGTGGTCCGTACAAACCGGCTCACCAGTTTCCGGTTATCCCGCAAAGCGATTTCATGTTCATCATCTTTGAGCTGCAGGTGATGCCATAGTGTTTCCCCTTCGTTTGCCGCTTGTTGTGAATCAAGGTCAATACATACATTTTGTATTTCAGGATGTTCATTGGCAATCACTTTGCCCAATCCCCAGAAAACTGAATTCGTGACACAGGCGACATGGTCGTCAGGGGTTACAAGTTGTGTGTTACGTGTCACAACGCATAATCTGGGCGCTTCAAGTCCCGATGCAATATTTGCCCTGAGAAGATGGAGAAGGTTCAAATAGTTTGATCTTGTGATCCGTTTGACTGAATCGGAATCCAGGCCATCAGTATCCGGGGCATCCAATGCCCACATAAATACGATACCTTTGCAAGGCATTGGCCTGGGGGTGATCTCATTTTTAATCAGGGTCTCAAATTCTGATACGGTCCAAACGGTTGAGTGGTCCTGATTTTTCTTCTCGAAAACAACAATATCCTCATCGTCCGACTTTTGAATTTCATGGGATAATTTTTCCGCGACACCGCTTTTATCCGCCAGCAGAAGCCAGCAACCGGGGCGCGTCATGTCAGGAGCGCGTGTTTTATACTCCGGGTATGCCTGCCAAAGAAGTTCATAGCTTATTTTTTTATATCGTTTCTCCCAAATGGTTTTTTGGGTTACAGGCCTCATATGCAAACCTGTAATTTGAGCGATAACCTCACCGGCCATGTCGTATAACGTGATGTTGCCCGTAAGGTTGTTTTTATCCGCCAAATCCCGTAACACCACATGACACAATAGAGTTGCAGGTGCTTTGGAAAAATAGCAGACCTGGTCCACCGCCACGGGCAAATAGGAGATATCCCCATCATCATGTTCCAACGTGTTGCGCAGTATTTCCGACCACATGTGCAGGCAGGGATCAAGAAATGCCGGTGGCATGGCATGGCCCATTGCATCTCGGACAATTGTTTCGGGAAATGTAATTTGGCCGATGACCTCATTTTTCCCCAACTTCATATCATGGACCAATGCATTTACAGGTATATGATCTTCTGGCTCTATGGATTTGGTGCACCTGTGCTGGATCTCCGCCAATGTTTTTCCAGGTCCGGAAAGGGCGTCGGGATGCCTTTGAAGGATGCCTGAAAAATGAAGCTTCCAATGCGTTGGCTGAATTGGCTTTGATTCAGGCGTACTGTATATTTCGCATGAGAATGTACCCGGTTTTTCCTGGGACAGGATTGTCTGCACCGTGATAGGGGATTCACCCGCATCAATGGACAATGCTTCATGCATCATCACGTTATTTAATACCGGTGTATCTTGAAATTGCGTTTTGCCGGCAACCAAAGCCATTTCGAAAAAATATCCGCCCGGCAGTACAATTTCTCCGAATACCCGGTGATCTCTCAGGGAGGGTGGCAGGCTGGATAAGGAGATCTTGTTTTGATGGGTTATCCCTGAAGGCCCGTAAAACAACTGACCTAAAAGGTGATGCCCATCTGTATGATAGTCCGGTTGCGGATCGACCCGGGCAATTTGTTTTGTGCAGGAAAATGCCGGCGTGATATCTTCGAGAGCTACGTTTATTTCAGCATCGGTTCTGGCAACAACAACATGTTCGCCGATATCTTCTGTAACACCAGCGTGTCCGGGAAACGCCACCGTTTCCACAAACCGGTGTTTCATCAGCAGTTTTTTCCAATTCTTAACGGATAAAAATGGTTCTGCATCCCGTTCATTCCTATCATCAATTGTTGTCAGAAGGGGGCCGAAAACAAGATCAAACTGCGGTGTGTACTTGGTTATTTCCCTGATTAAAACGACGCCTCCCGGTGCCAGCAACGCCTGGATATGGGACATCGTCTGATCCATATTCCTGGTCGCATGCAGGACATTTGATGCAATGATCAGGTCAAAGGAGGCATGTTCAAATCCTTGTGGTCCGGGTGGTTTTTCAATATCCAGTATTTCATAAGACATGAAAGGATATGCCTGAAATTTCTTCTCGGCCTTATTCAGGAACGATGATGAAATGTCCGTAAACGTATACCGGCTTTGCGGATTCAAACCAGGTAAAACCGATCGGGTTGTTGCACCGGTTCCTGCACCAATTTCCAGGACCCTTAACGTGTTTCCTTGCGGTATCAATGAAGATATTTCGGTAACAATTTTACGGACGACTGAATTTAAAAAGACCGCCTGGGGACTTTCCACATATAAGTTTTCAATACGCTCGATGGAACCTCCCGGAAACACGATTTCCCGATGATTTTTAATATTTTTAAGTACTTCTCCAAAGTTTTCGCCGCAGGCTTGAAGCAGTTCGGCAAGCCCTTGGGGATTCGCTTCCCCGCTATTCAGTTTTTCCAGCGCATTCCGGACCATCTGAGGCGATACCGGTTCAAGATGATGGTATTGATTCTTTGTCTTTTGCAGCTGTTTATGGTGAACTAGGGCATTGAGCATCCGCATCAATAATTGCCGGTGCGCCGGTGATATGCCGAATGCATCAACCAGTTCGTCAGCAGTGAGCATTTGGTCGTCATTGGAAAAAGCCCCGATACGTTTCAGCGCCAGTGAAAAATAAAAAAGGCTTATTGTTTCTACGGTATTATCCGCATCTATATTGCTGAGATCATATTGGTCTGAATAGCCGGCAGCGGTCCCGTTGAAATGATCCCAAATCGTTTTACTTAAAAACCGGTCCGTTGTTGACGTTTTATTGTCAGATGAAACCGACTTCCAATACCTTTTATGATCAAAAGGATAGGTGGGCAAAGATATCCGGTGGGGGGTGATGGTATGATAAAATCCCTCCCAGTCAATGGTTGCGCCATGGACATACAATTTTCCTAAGGCAGAAAGGAAAAGCGCGCATTGATCCTTGTCCGCCCAGGAGATGGGCAGGAGATAATCGGTTTGCAGTGTATGAGACCCGGAGGCGATATCGGCAAACAGATCATGATCAAACGTCTGTCCCAGGACGTCAAAGGCCACTTTTGGATTGGCCCCGTCACCGGCATGGCCTTGAAACAGGAGTGAAGACGGTTTTTCCCGGGATGCAGCAGATAATTGCAGATGTAAATCATCTGTGGATGCCCCGATGGCCGCGAACCTGTACGGAAAGTGTGATCTGCCTGTGTTGGCGGTAAAGCAGATATCTTCCGGCAAAGCATCGGGATTGTTCTCAAGAAAAAGGTAATAGTTGTGAATCTGCCGCTTCAAAGCGTCCTGTGTCTTTGCGGACAGGGTCAGCAGATGGAGCGGAAAGTGCGATGTTTGCGCTACCGGGCGATTCGGCGCCTCTTCCAGGATGACATGTGCATTGGTACCCCCAAAACCAAAGGAACTGACGCCGGCGCGCTTTGGATAGCCATTTGCGTGCCAGGGTGACAATTTGGTATTCACATAAAACGGAGCGTTCAGAAAATCAATTTTCGGATTGGGCTGTTCATAGTTTAAACTCGGAACCAGGTACCCGTGCTTCAAACATAGTACGGTTTTGATAAATCCGGCGATTCCGGCGGCTGTGTCCAGGTGGCCGATATTGGTTTTAACCGAACCGATGGCGCATAATTTTTCACCCTTATTTTTTGTCTTGAAAACTTCGTTTATCGCCTCGGCCTCTATAGGATCACCGAGAACAGTACCGGTTCCATGTGTTTCAATATAACTGATGGAATCGGTCTCTACCCTGGCAACAGCCTGGGCTTCCCGAATAACTTTGACCTGCCCCTCAACGCTGGGCGCGGTGTAACCCACTTTATCCGATCCATCGTTATTGACAGCCGATCCGACAATTACAGCACTGATATTGTCATTATCTGCAACAGCTTCTTCCAATCTTTTCAAAAGAACAACCCCCACACCGTTTCCCGGGACCATTCCATTGGCTTTGGCATCAAAAACCCTGCACCGCCCGTCAGGAGACAGCATTAAACCTTCTTGAAAAAGATACCCCTTTTTATGCGGGACAAGAATTGACGCGCCACCGGCGATGGCCATATCGCAAGCACCATTTAATAAACTGTCACACGCCAGATGCAGCGCCACCAAAGAGGTCGAGCAAGCAGATTGGACCGTTATACTTGGCCCTTTTAAATTGAGCTTAAAAGATACCCTGGAGGTCAGATAGTCCTTGTCATTCGCTATAAGATGCTGCAAATCAGAGATGGTCCCTGACACCGTATTCGTGCTCAGATTATTTGTTAAATAAGTACTTATTTTGGAACCGGCAAAAACCCCGATGGAGCTGTCTTCCCGATCTGGAACATAGCCCCCGGTTTCGAGAACTTCCCAGGATAATTCCAAAAAAAGTCGTTGCTGGGGGTCAATGATTTCCGCTTCCTTTGGAGAATAACCAAAGAAGGATGCATCGAATTTGTCCTCATCTTCTATCACAAATCCTTTTTTTACATAGTCGGAGTGGTTTAATTCCGTAAAAGGTACACCTGATTCGAGCAGCTCTTTATCGGTAAACTGTGTTACAGATTCGATACCCTTTTTTAAATTTTCCCAGAATTGATCAATATTCCTGGCTCCGGGAAATCGGCAACTCATACCAATGACAGCAATCGAATTTAAATTAGACATGTTTTGAATTCCTAACAAATATAATATTTATGAAGTTTTTGCTGCATCCCGACGCGTGGTCTGATGCCTGTTTTGTCGCATCTTCAGTCGAAGTTCGCCCCTTTGTCCTGCAATGTCAGCATCCTCGGATGTTTCGTTTTTTGAATCAATAAATTGAGAAAGCGAGTAAATCGTCGGATATTTAAAAATATCTACGACTTTTACCCGGTTATTAAAAATTTCCCTGAGGTTGTTTTGCAGTCGTACAAGATGCATGGAGGTCGCTCCAATATCAAAGAAAAGAGATTTTGTACTGATTTTTTCAAGACCCAGTTGTTTTTCCAGTACGTTGGATACCATCTGTTCGGTGGCTGTTTTTGGGGACACATAGTCGGTATCATCAATGGGAAATCTTTTCTTCTTGTGCGCCGATAGGCTTTTTCGGTCAATCTTCCCATTTGCGGTGGTTGGAAAATGATCGTGGAAACAATACAAATCAGGGATCATGTATTGGGGCAGTGTTTGACTCAGTCTTTCTTTCAGGTCTTTGTCCGTAACCCTGCAACCGGGCTCGGTAATGACATGCCCGGCAAGATATTTGTTCTCTTCCCGGTCTGCCACGGAAACGACAACAGCATCCGCGATTCCGTCTATCTGTCTTAACCCGTACTCAATTTCCCCCAGTTCGATCCTGTACCCGTTGATTTTGACCTGCTGGTCCTCCCTTCCCAAAAATTCGATATTGCCATCCGGCAGGAACCTGCCCAAATCACCGGTCCGATAGAGGGGGATACCCGTTTTGGGATCTTGTATGAAACTTGCTTTGGTTTTTTCCTCATCCCGCCAATACCCTCTGGCAAGTCCGGTTCCGCCAATGTGAAGCTGGCCGGGTACCCAGTCCGGGCAGGGTGCCATATTATCGTCTAACACATAAAAGTTCTGGTTGGCCATGGGCCGACCATAGGGGATGCTGTTCCAATTCACATCAACCGTCTTGACGGGATACAGGATGGACCAGATGGATGCTTCGGTGGCACCGCCCAGGCTGATTATCTCTGCCGGGTCAAATTGATTTCTGATTTTATCCGGCAGGCCAAGGGGGATCCAGTCACCGCTGAGGAGAACCAACCGAAGGGTGTCAATGTGGAATTCATCCCTGCCTGAGACGTATTCCACCAGCATCTGCATCAATGCGGGTACGGAATTCCAGACGGTTACGTGTTTCTCCTTTATCATGGATAACCAATGGCCCGGATCTTTGCGCAACGCATCATCCGGCATGACAATGGTGCCACCCGCAGTCAAAGTTCCGAAAATATCGTATACGGAAAGGTCAAAATTCAGGTTTGACAGGGCAAAGATATTATCATTCCGGGTCACATGGAAACAGCTGTTGATATCCAGGATTGTGTTAACCGCACCTTGGTGGTCAATCATAACCCCTTTGGGAAGTCCTGTGGAACCGGAGGTATAAATGACATAGGCCAGATCTTCGGGCGATTGTCCGGTTGGATCGGGGACTGCATCCGGACGGCTGTTGTCATGCATATCAACGACAAACCTGCCGACATTGTCAGGCCACTCCAAATCCTGGTCCAGCCCGGGCTGGGTCAATACCAACCTGACGTCACCATGCTTGAGAAGATGCCGAAGTCTCTCACCAGGCACATCGGGATCCACCGGTAGATAAGCAGCCCCGGATTTTAAAATCCCCAGGACTGCCGCAACCTGTTCCCACCCTTTTTCCATGACAACGGCAACCAAGGTATTTTGTTCCGCTCCATTTTGCTGCAACTGATATCCAAGTTGATTTGATAACCGAGATAATTGCCCATAGGTGACGGAACAATCGGAAGTTGCCACAGCTATATGATCCGGATACGCCAGTGCCTGTTTTTCAAACAACTCATGGAGCAGGAATCCTGATATATCGGAAGTTGTTGCATTGACCTCTGTTCTTTTTTGAATCTGGTAATCCGGGAGAAGGCGGAACGTTGTCCTGGACCAGGTTTTCTCATCCGTGGAAAGGATATCCAGTAATGTGCCATAAGCGGCAAACATGTCATCCAGCATCCTTTGGGGGAAAAGGTCTTCCACAGCGTCTAAAAATACGACGAGTTCCCCATTGGTTTCGGCAACCTGGAGATCTATCCAGACCTGGGGCGTCTGGCTGATGCCATAAACCGCCTTGTCAACCAGTGAAAATATATTCTCCTCTCCGGGGGATGTGTCTCTGGGGGATGTATCTCCGGTGAGATTGCTTGTAAAGACAACCGGCATAATTTCCATTGAAGGATTGGCCCGGGCCTGGGCGAGTTCCCGGAGGAATTCTACCCCGCTGAAGAAGCGGTGTTCCATATCCCGCCATAATTGATTCTGTACCTGTGCTGTAAATTCATTAAATGAGAGATGTTGTGAATCATCAACCTCAAGAAACATCACGGAAGTGAAATCTCCTATGATGTCATTAATCCGGGGATGTACTGCCAGCCGGTTGAATACAGTCAAGTTGATGGAGAACCGGTTTGTCCTGCTCCATTGAGATAGAATTTTTGCATATACGGATAGCAATAATCCGGCCGGAGTTATACCGGTGCGGGATGCATGCTGTTTTAGCCCGGCCCACTTCTTTACCCCTATTGTTCGAATCCTTCTTTTAAAGTACGGATTGTCAATATCCTGGAGCTGCTTGATGATCGGCAATTCCGGTGCTTTGGGCAGGGTTTCAAGTCTGTTGCACCAATATGTTTTTGCCGCGTTATAGAGAACGGATTCCCTGAATTTTCTTTCATTGATGATATAGTCACGGAACGAGATATCAGGTGTGTCCGGTGCCGATTCCGGATCATTATAAAACGTATGCAATTCGTAGAATATCCGCCTGATGCTGTGGGCATCTGCAAACAGGAGATCCAGGCTCATATGAACACGGCTTGTCTTTTCATTCAGCAATGATACGTTTACCTCGAAAAGCGGCCATTTATCCGTTTGAAATATCTGGTGTGACATCCTTTCCCGTATGGATGCCAATTGGGAATTAACAGTATCCGAATCCTGCCCGGTGAAGTCTATAATATCAATTTCAAATTCAGGCACCTTTTCCAAAATTTGCTGCCGGCCATCCGCCAGGAAAATAACACGCAGCATTTCATGGCGGTTTATCAACCTATTCCAGGCGTGGGAGTAACGAGCCATATCCAAATCGCCTATATCCAACTCATAATAGGTATGGCAGGCTATTTTTCCCATGCCCATAACCCCATGTCTGCCCACCCAGTATGCCTGCTGAATATCCGTAAGTTCAAAGGGTTCAAACCTGTTTTCAGGGTCTGTTTGCAGGGTAAAATATTTTGTCACATCCCCTTTTGTTCCCGTGTCGTTTTCTTTTCCGATCATTTCCAGGATATTGTTGGTCAGGCCCTTGATTGTCGGCTCTTTGAAAAGAGTGTGGGGGGGAATCTGTATCTCAAGTTCCTTGCCCAGCGATTGTGACAATTCAAGGAAAATCAAGGAATCCATTCCCGTCTGGATAAGATCCGTATGCGCGGCAAGATCTGTTTTTGCAATCCGGAGTATCTCAGATACCTTTTGTTTCAGGAAGTTTTCCAACAGGCCATGCTGCTCGTTCAATGGCGATACAGTAAAGCGTGACAGAAAATCTGAACCTTTATTGGCAGGTACTGTTTCCGGAACTGTTGTTTCTAAAGCCAAGAGGGCAAACAATTTGTTGTTGCCCATGAATCCGCTGCTGAAAAATTCGGACCAGCGAATTTTGGCAAGGCAGATGTGGTGATTTTTTAGCCCCATAGCGGTGAAAAGGTGTGCCAGGGCTTCCTGGGGGGTAAAGGTATCAATGCCTGCTTTAGCTCTTAGCTTTGCACCTGCTTCATCCTGTGCAATCATGCCCTTTTCGGAAAAAGCGCCCCAGTTTATACTTAAGGCAGGCAATCCATGCGCTTTTCTATGGGACGCTAAAATATCCAGGAACATATTTGAAGCACTGTAGGCGCCAAGCCCGTGGCCGCCCCATAGCGATGTGATTGAGGAGAACATTACAAAATGGTCAAGGGGATCGTTCAATGTCAAGCAGTGCAGATGCCATGCACCTTCCATCTTAGGCACCATGACCGGTTCCATATCTTTGACATCCTGCCGAATGATATTGCCTTCGCCTAAAACACCTGCAAGATGGAAAACGCCTTTTATGGCCGGCATTGATGTCCTGATGTCATGCAATGCGTTTGCTAAAGATTCCCGATCACCGATATTTACCTCCCTGCATAGTACTTCAACACCGGCATCCCGGATTTCCTGTATTGATTCAAGTGCGGATGCAGATGGAGAATGCCTGCCGAGTAAAACAATGCCGGCTGCATTATTTTTTGCCAGCCATCTGGCGGTTTCAATACCCATACCGCCGAAACCACCGGTTATTATATAGGTCGCATCAGAATTGAATATGGACGAATCATTATCCGGATATTCCCTGTCTATGGATGGGGTCCGTACCAGTCTGCTCACCAGTTTTTGGCTGTCCCGAAACGCTATTTCATGTTCATCGTCTATGAGCTGCAGGTGATGCCATAGTAATTTCCCTTCATTTGCCGTTCCTTGGGAATCAAGGTCGATACAGACATTATGCATCTCAGGGTGCTCATGAAGAATCACTTTTCCCACCCCCCAGAAAATGGCATTCGTGACGCAGGCCGCACGGTCTCCAGGGGTCACAAGTTGTGTGTTTCGGGTCACAATGTATAATCCGGGTGCTTCAAGTCCTGATGAAATATTTGCCCTGAGAAGATGAAGAAGGGTCAAATAATTTGATCTTGTAATTTGCCGGATTGAATCAGAAGCCGGTTCATCAGTATCAGGGGCATCCAGAGGCCACATAAATACGATACCTTTGCATGGCATTGATCTGGAGATGATTTCATTTCTAAACAGGTCCTCAAATTCTGATACGGTCCATACCTTTGAATGGTTTTGATTTTTTTTCGCAAAAACAACAATATCCTCATCCTCCGACGCTTGGATTTCCCGGGATAATTTTTCTGCGACACCGCTTTTATCTGCCAGCAGAAGCCAGCAACCGGGTTGGGCCGCATCAGGTTCGGGTATTTTTTGATCCGGGTATGCCTGCCAGCAAACTTCATAGCTTATTTTTTTATATCGGTTCTCCCAAATCGTCTTCAACGTTACAGGCCTCATATGCAGTCCTGTAATTTCAGCAACGATCTCACCGGTCATGCTGTACAAATGGATGTTGCCCATCAGGTTGTTTTTATCCGCCAGATCCCGTAACACCACATGACACCGGAGTTGTTCAGGGGCTTTGGAAAAATAGCAGATCTGATCCACCGCCACAGGCAAATAGGAAGTATCCCCATCATCATGGTCCAAAGTGTTGTCCAGTATGGCCGACCACATGAGCAGACAGGGATCAAGAAATGCCGGTGGCATGGAAAAGTCCATTGTCTCCCGGATAATCGTTTCAGGAAAAGTAATCTGGCCGATGGCTTCATGTTTCCCCAGCTTCACATCATGGACAACTGCGTTTACAGGTATATGATCTCCCGGCTCTATGGATTTGATGCACCTCTTTTCAATCTCGGCCAATTTTATTCCGGATCCGGACAGGGCGTCGGGATGCCTTTCAAGGGTTCCTGAAAAATGGCGCTTCCAATGCTTTGGCTGCATCGGCTTTGATTCGGGCGTACTGTATATTTCGCATGAGAATTTACCCGGTTTCTCCTGGGAAAGAATTGTCTGCACCGTGATGGGGGAATCATCCGATTCAAAGACCAATGCCTCATGCATCATAACATTTTTCAATACAGGTGTTTGCTGAAGACATTTTTTGCCGGCTGACAAAGCCATTTCAAAAAAATATCCGCCCGGCAGCACAATTTCTTCGAATATACGATGATCTCTTAAGGAAGGCGGCAGGCTGGATAATGAGACCTGATTCCGATGGGTTATCCCCGAAGGAACGTAAAACAATTGACCTAAAAGCGGGTGATCCTCTGTACTACCGATACTCTGCGGTTCTGTTTGCGAAATCTGTTTCCAGTTAAATGCAGGAATGATATGATCTGTTTTTGTTAGCGCATCGGTCCGGGCAGCAAGAATATGTTCGCCAATATCTGACTCACCGTTACGGTGCCCGGGAAAGGCCGAGATTCCCACAAACCGGTGTTCCGTCAGCAATTTTTTCCAGTTCTCAACGGATAAAAACGGTTCTGCATCCCGTTTATTCCCATCATCAAGTGGTGTTAGAAGCGGACCGAAAACAAGATCTAACTGCGGTGTGTACCTGGTTATTTCCCTGATTAACAGGACGCCCCCCGGTGCCAGCAATGCCTGGATATGGGACAGCGTCTGATCCATATTCTTTGTGGCATGCAGGACATTTGACGCAATGACCAGGTCAAAAGAGGCAGTTTCAAATCCCTGTGCCTCGGGCGGTTTTTCAATATCCAATATCTCATATGCCATGAAAGGATATGCCTGAAATTTCTTCTCAGCTTTATTCAGAGACGATGATGAAATATCCGTAAATGTATACCGGCTTTGAGGATTCAAACCAGGTAAAACCGCCCGAGTTGTCGCACCGGTTCCTGCACCGATTTCCAAAATTCTTAAAGCGTTTTCCGGTGGGATCAAGGAGGTGATTTCGGAAACGATTTTACTGATGACTGAATTTAAAAAGACGGCCTGGGGACTGTTCACATATAAATTTTCAATGGGCTCGATGGAACCTTCCGGAAACACGATTTCCCGATGATCTTTTATATCCCTGAGCGCATCTCCAAAGTTTTCGCCGCAGGCTTGTATCAGTTCGGCAAGCCCTTCAGGATTCGCATCCCCGCTATTTAATTCTTCCAAGGCATTCCGGACCATCTGAGTTGATGCAGGTTCAAGATGATGGTATTTGTCCTGGGTCCTTTGCAGCCGTTTATGGTGAACCAGGGCATTGAGCAGTCGCGTCAACAATTGCCGGTGCGCCGGTGATATGCTGAATTTGTCAACCAGCTCGTCAGCAGTAAACATATGGTCGTCACTGGAAAAAGCCCCGATACGTTGAAGTGCCAGTGAAAAATAAAAAACACTTATGTTTTCTATGGTATGATCCGCATCGATATTGCTCAGATCATATTGATCCGTATAGTCGGCAGCGGTCCCGTTGAAATGATCCCAAATCGTTTTGCTTAAAAACCGGTCCATTGTTGACCTTTTATTGTCAGATGAACCTGGCTTCCAATATCTTTTGTGATCAAAAGGATAGGTGGGCAAAGATATCCGTTGGGGTTTGATGTTATGATAAAATCCCTCCCAGTCAATGGTTGCACCTTGGACATACAATTTCCCCAGGGCAGAAAGAAAACCCAGGCCCCCGTCCTTGTCCGCCCATGCCACGGGCAGGTGATAACGGGTTTGCAATGTATGGGAATCAGAGG
>JANQML010000098.1 GCA_028280105.1 Desulfobacula sp.
CCGTATCGGAACGGTTTTCACCGGAACGGCGGCACCTGGTCTCCACAGGTCTGATCGGGGCGGGCACTGCCGTAATGAGTTTAACAGGCCTGACATCCCTCCACGGCAAACCCGGTGACGGCCAGGTCGGCACACCAGGGCTGGTCCGACCCCCCGGCACCCTGCCTGAAACCCGGTTTTTAGCCCGGTGTGTGAGATGCGGGGAATGCATGGCCGCCTGTCCCACCAATACCTTGCAGCCCATCTGGCTGAAGGCCGGATTCCCCACCCTGTTCTCACCGGCTGTCACCCCCCGCCGGGGGTTTTGCGACCCCCAATGCCTTGAATGCGGCAGGGTATGCCCCACAGGCGCCATCCGGCATTTGGAGGCATCGGACCGTATCTGGGCCAAGGTCGGCACGGCAACGATCAACCGGCAGACCTGCCTGGCCTGGGAGTTCCAGAAAAGCTGCATGGTCTGTGATGAGGTCTGCCCCTATGATGCCGTTGAATTTGTAAAGGAAGAAAATACGGCGGTACCGGTGCCCCATGTACTGGAAAACAAATGTGCGGGTTGCGGGTATTGCGAGCATTTCTGTCCGGTTCAAAACCGGGCTGCCATCGTGGTTACCCCCATGGATGCCCTGCGGTTCTCCCGGGGAAGTTACGAACACGAGGCCCGTCTCAAAGGATTTGAACTCCGGTTAAAACCCCAGGGTCATCATCCGCTTTCACCGGAAATCTATCCGGAATCCCAGCCGGGTTCTGCACCGGGGTTTGATGCCGCTCCCGGCTTTGACCCTGAATAGGTGCATCAAAAAACCGGTTTCCATCAAAGTTAAATCTTGACAGTTCACACCGAAACCCTATAAAAAGTTGTGAAACAAAAGCCAACGGTTCACTTTCATAACCATTGTTTTTTTCTAACGGTACGGGCAGGGTTTTCAGTCTGCTTTAGCTCTTCTAAGTAACAGTCTAGGTAACAGATTGTTACTTCAATGAATGAGGTTAGCCACGGTTATGTCGTGTGCCAATAACAGGGAAGCAGATGCCGCAAATGAGTGCTTAACACGATTTTAATAAAACGAGAATTTGACGGTAACAATTTTTACATAGATTCACAAAGTTGGTTTTAACAAGACTTTAATGAAAAAAGGAATTTTAAAAATGGTAAAAAAAATTTTGTTCTCTCTTATGGCATTTTCATTTTTAACCGGATGTGCGTTTGCCGCTGATCATTGTAAAAACCGGGGTACGCTGGACGAGATGTATTGTGATGAAAACATGGATATGGTGCCGGATACGCCCAAGGATCCGTCCAAATGGAAAGATCCCAAGACCCTTGTTTTTACCTATACACCGGTTGAGGATCCGGCGGTTTATAAAGACGCCTTTGCCGATTTTCAAAGCTATCTGGAGAAAGCAACCGGTAAAAAGGTGATTTACTACACGGTTCAGTCCAACTCCGCGCAGGTGGAAGCCATGCGGTCCGGCCGTCTCCATATCGCCGGATTTTCAACCGGTCCCACCGGTTTTGCCGTCAATCTGGCCGGGTTTGTCCCCATTGCCGTCAAAGGGTATCCCGACAGTTTTCAGGGGTACAATCTCATTGTCGTGACCAAAAAAGACAGTGGCATCAAAAGCCTTGACGATCTTAAAGGCAAGCGCGTTGCCCACACATCCGCCTCTTCAAACTCCGGAAACCTGGCTCCCCGGGCCATTTTCCCGCAGCACGGCATCGTTCCGGACAAAGATTACACCGTTGTTTACTCGGGTAAGCATGACCAGTCGATCCTGGGCGTCGCACATGGTGATTATGATGCCGCACCGGTGGCCTCTGACGTGTTTAACAGAATGGCCACAGCCGGCAGAATCAATCCGGATGAGTTTAACATTGTTTTTACCAGTCCGAAATTTCCGACCTCTTCTTTCGGTCTTGCTCACAACCTGAATCCGGATCTGGCAAAGACGATTACAAACGCGTTTTACTCCTATCGTTTCACCCCTGACATGAAGGAGACATTCGGAAATGCAGACCGTTTTTTCCCCATTACCTATAAAAAGGACTGGAAAGTGATCCGCGATATTGCCGAATCCACCGGTACATCCTACAATCATGCCGGTTTGAAGAAGATGGCTGAAAAAGAAGCGGCAAAGAAAGCGGCTAAAAAGAAGAAAGAGGCAAAACAATAATCGTTTAATTTTTCGGGCACCATCTTGCTTGAGTCAGGCACAGATGGTGCCTTTTTATATCAATGCGGCACCGGCGGCATAATGACGAACGGGAATCCTATGAACACAAAGACGGAGAGTCAATCCTCCAGATCTCTTCTTGTTGAGAACCTGGCAAAAGAATATGTTGCCGGAAAACCGGTCTTAAAAAATATCAGCTTTGAAGTTCACGGACAGAGCTGTGTGGCCATTATCGGACCTTCGGGTACCGGTAAAAGTACGCTGATTCGATGCGTGAACAAACTTGTTCCGCCCACCGGCGGAAATGTCTATATCAGCGGTGAAAACATCACTCAGCTGAACGGAAAGGAATTGAGAAAGGCCCGGCGGAAAATCGGTATGGTCTTTCAGGAATTTAACCTTGTCGAGCGGTTGTCCGTCATGGAGAATATTCTCAGCGGCCGGCTGGGATATGTTTCCGCATGGCGGGCCTGGCTCAGAAAATATCCCCAGCAGGATATCGACAGGGCGTTTGAACTTTTGGAATCCATTGGGTTGCTTGAGTTTGCACACCAGCGGGCAGACAGTCTGTCCGGCGGGCAGCGGCAACGGGTGGGAATCGCCCGGGCCATCATGCAGGAACCCCATGTTCTGCTGGCTGACGAACCCACATCCTCGCTGGATCCGAAAACCAGTGTGGAGATAATGGAAATCCTGGTGGCCCTTTCCAATGCCCACAAGATTCCGCTACTGATCAACATTCATGATGTGGAACTGGCCAAACGGTTTACCACGCGGATCATCGGCCTTTCAAAGGGGGGCATTGTCTATGACGGTCCGCCGGCAGAATTGACCCGTGACAATCTTAAAGAGATATACGGCGGAGAGGACTGGCTGCATGGCAACGAAGGCTGACACACAGACGGTTGAACGGGTCCCGTTTAAACCCAATTGGTGGGCCCGGGCCGGCTGGACTCTGGCAATTGTATATGCGGCCTATGCCGCTGATATTCTGGATGTCTCCTATTCAAGATTTGTGCAAGGTTTGGGTAACGGTGCCGAGTTTATCGGAGATATGATCCCGGCCAACTTTTCACGTTGGGAACTGCTGCTGGAAAACCTGCTGGAGACCATTGAAATTGCCGTTATTGCATCTGCATTTGGCGTGCTTTTTTCCCTGCCCGTCGGTCTGCTGGCCGCCCGAAACCTGATGCCCGCCTGGGTGACCTGGCCGTTTCGTACCTTTATCGCATTGTGCCGGTCCTTCCATCCGGTCATCTTTGCCATTCTCTTTGTCAAGGCGGTGGGATTCGGACCGCTTGCCGGGATCCTGACGCTGATTTTTGCATCCATCGGGTTTATCGGCAAGCTGTTCGCCGAGGCTATTGAGGAGATCTCACTCAAACCGCTGGAGGCGCTCAGGGCTGCCGGAGCACCGTTTATCAGTGTGATTACCTATGCGGTTCTTCCCCAGGTCCTGAACCGGTTCATCGGATTCGCCTCCTATCAGCTGGACGCAAACCTTAGAAATTCCACCATGGTGGGTATTGTCGGTGCCGGAGGGATCGGAGGAACGCTTTTTGCGGCGTTTCAGCGGTTTGATTACGATTTTCTGGCCGCTATCCTGATTTCGATTATTACCCTGGTGATGGTCAGTGAATTTATATCTGTCCGGATTAAAAAGGTGTTCCGATGAGTTATGTTAACGAACGGAAGTGGGAACGGTTCACCTTTCGTGAGCGCCTGGCCCGTTTTACCGTATTTCTGGGGTTTGCGGTGGCCCTGTCCATTTCCATGCGCACCGTTGAGGTGATTCCCGAGTTTCTTCTGGATGCGCCGGAGCAGGTGGTCGATCTGCTCACACGCATGTGGCCCCTGGATCTGGGTTATTATTGGGAGGGCATTCATCCCGCAATGATGGAGACCCTTCACATTGCAACTTTCGGCACCTTGCTGGCTTTGGTTATGGCCATTCCCGTCGGGATTATGGCTGCAAATAATATCGTCCGGTTTCCTCTGTTCAACTGGCTTGCCAAACTCATTCTGGTCTCATCCCGTTCCGTCAATTCCCTGGTCTGGGCCCTGCTGTTTGTCGCCGTGTTCGGACCCGGTGCCCTTGCCGGAACCGTCTGTATCGGTTTCAGGTCCGTGGGATTTGTGGGAAAATTGTTTGCAGAGGCACTGGAAGAGGTGAATCCCGGACCGATTGAGGCCTTGACCGCATCCGGCGCCTCCTGGTTTTCCATTTTTCTGAAAGGGTACTGGCCCCAGGTTGCCCCGGCGTTCTGGGGAATTTTTCTGTTCCGCTGGGATATCAATGTCCGGGAATCGGCCGTGATCGGCCTGGTGGGCGCAGGGGGCATCGGCATGGTTCTGGATACGGCTCTCAACCTCTTTTTTTGGGACCGGGTTTCCGTGGTACTGCTCAGCATTTTCACCGTGGTGATTCTGGCTGAGCTGCTGGTCACACATATTCGAAAGCGGATTATTTAACCGGAAAAATTAATTTTTTCCGGTTTTCTGGCACTTGTCGGCCCGGTCCGATATCCTCCACCTGGTTTCTATTTAATATTATGCTCACCCCTGCATACAATTATATGCTGCACTGCAATGATTGTATTGCGGCGAGCAGGTGGCAATGCAAACATGATTTGGGTGGGTTTATTTTTTGATCCATACTGAGAGACGGTACTCTCTTATCTGTCTCTTCTTTTAATTTCAGGGCAGTTGCGCCGGTTGGTTCAAATCGGAATCGATTCATATCAGACTCGGAGAATCAAAAAAGTTTCAAACGGTGCCTGCCGGCGCTGCTGGCTCATGTATACGGCACGTAAATTGCCTGTAAAATATAGACGCTATGGATGCTGTTGGCAATGGAATGGTTGCCATTGATAAATCATAGCGGTTGCATAAACAAAGCGTTTCAAACATAAAAAATGGAGGCATTTTCATGAATTCTGCCGATAAAAAAGCCAATTTTCTTGAATTGTTCATTGAAGTCAGTCGAACAATTACATCCTGCCTGAACCTGGACGAGGTCTTTGATCTGATCACGCAAAAGCTCACACAGATCCTTGAGGTTGATGCGGCAACCATTCGGTTGCTGGATGTCACCGAGAAAAAACTGATGCTGGTAGCATCCCACGGCCTCAGTGATGCATATCTGAACCGCGGCAGTATTGATACGGAAGAACCGGTTTTTAAAGCACTTGGGGGCAGGCCCATTCTGATTGAAAATGCCAAACAGGATTCCCGGGTATCGTATCAGCATGAGACCCGGCAGGAAGGAATTGAAACCATACTGGTCGTTCCCATTCCCATTCAGGGCCGGATTAAAGGGGTTTTAAGATTATTGACAAAGCACCCCCACACATTTAACCCGGATGAGATTGATTTTGTCGTGGCACTGGGGGAACAGTGCGGTATTGCCATTGAAAATGCCCGCATTGTCAGGGAACAGGAAAATCAGCTGAATTATTTTATGATGATCCATGAGATGAGCAAACTCATCAATTCCACCTATGAATTAGACAAGATTTTGGATCTCATCGTTACACGGATGCCGGAAGTCATGGGTTTAAAGGCGGCAACCATCCGGTTTTTTGAAAGCAAGGGGAAATTAAAATTAAAGGCAGCCCACGGTTTGAGCAAAGCCTATCTGGAACGCGGATCACTGGATAAAGAGGCGGCGACCTATTATATTCGGGAAGGGGACCCCATTGTTATTCTGGACGCCAAATCCGACGTCCATACGATCTATCACAAAGAGGCGGAGGCTGAAGGCATTGCCAGTATTCTCGCCGTTCCCATCTCCTTTCAGGGAGAGGTCATCGGTATTTTGCGTCTGATTACGGCTGAAATCAGACATTTTTCCAGTGCCGACATTAACTTTGCCATGGCCATTGCCGAACAAAGCGGTATCGCCATTCAACGGGCCATTGATTACAAGGGATAGCGGTATTTTTCAACCGAGTCTTGACTTTAAATGGAACCATTGGAAACATGGTGTTAAGTTATCGGCCCGCATCGTTTATTCACACAGCATCGCGGGATATAGCTTGGCCATAATATGCGCCAACACCATGTTTTCGTTGATAATGTTTATCAATCAGAGCAGACGGTAAGCTCTTAAGCTCAGGATCCAATGACTGAGTAAAGTAAGCGATTTTGGCAACTTCTTCTAATATTGCGGCATGATAGACAGCTTCCGCAGCATCTTTCCCCCATGTAAACGGAGCATGCCCTGCTACAAGAATCATTGAGGTCTCATCAGAATTTTTGCCCTTCATTTTCTCAATGATTTGATTCCCAGTCTCTTCCTCATAGTCGCGTTGTACTTGACTCTCAGTCATCACCTCTGTACAAGGTATCTCTCCAAACACATAATCCGCATGAGTTGTGCCATAACAGGGTATTGATCTTTTAGCTTGCGCCCAGGCAGTTGCATATGTTGAATGCGTATGGGCTACACCTTCAATAGTCGGAAAATGTTTGTACAAACACGTATGTGTTTTGGTATCGGATGAGGGTTTCAAACGACCTTCAACAACGTTGTTGCTGAAATCTATAATCACGATATCTTTTACTTTCAACCGATCATACTGGACACCACTCGGCTTAATGGCAATTACACCTTTTTGCCTATCAACCTGGGAAACATTCCCGAAAGTATAAAGAACTAAACCCTGACGATTTAATTCTATATTAGCTTCATAAACGACTTCTTTTAAATACTTATACATAAGACACTCCTGTATTATCAGATTCTTCTAATGAACAGCAAAAAGGATACTTCCCGTTGTTACGATTCCTAATCCGAGCAAAGAAAATCGATTAAAAGGTTGTTTTTCACCAATAGACCCAATTATAGCGACCAAAGGAAACGACATAGATCTAATTAGTTTCTGTAGATTTGAATGAATATGTTTAAAAAACAATAGTTTAAAGCATTTTGGGCTCGCTTTTTGAACGAGTGTATGTTATAATATTGTT
>JANQML010000108.1 GCA_028280105.1 Desulfobacula sp.
GCTGATACGCCCTCAGTCGTCACGCCTTGCCGCCTTGCATCCGGCACCTTGCTGAAGGCCGGGGAGGCGGTGCAACCCATGGCCCATAATACTAAACAAAAATTTGATGGTGGATTTGGGTGAATAATCCCGGGTGGTTTTTACATATCATGACGTTTTCTCCGGAAGGGGATTGGGCGAGATCGCTTTTTTAATTGCGAATTTACAACCCGTATATTTTAAAGGGAAAAAGCCTCTTTTTTTTTCTAATTGTTTGATATACTATTAGGTATAAGTTCAAAAGAATAAGTTGATCCAAAACAACTGAATTAATCCATACTTCCATTTGCGAAAACTAAAAAAGATGACACTTCCAAAAGAAAAATTATCTAAAAGCCAGATTCAGTCCTTAAAGGCCAGGTGGAACCAGCCCGGCCGGGGCGGATCGCAAAGTTTGGCCCAGGAAATGGTTCAGCAATTGAAAACCGAGTGCCGGAAGAGCAGCCTTGACCGGCCCACCCGGCTCGATCTAAGGGGTATCCCCCTCTTTAATGAAGAGTTGTCCAACCTGGATCTGTCACGGTATGACTTTTCCTACGCCAGTCTGAACGGATGTAATTTTTTTGGCACCAATTTCAGTTATTCCATCTGCCATGACACCCATATGGAGCAGACAACACTGGATGAATGCGAATTTTTGGGATCCGACATGACCCATGCCAACCTGAATGAATGCACGGCAAAACAATGCGGGTTCGGTGGGACAAATCTCTCTCATGCCAGCCTGATCAACGCGGATCTGACCGAGGCTGCATTCTCTCACTCCACTCTGATCCATGCCGATCTGAGGGCATCCAATTTAACCCGCGCCCGGTTGACGGAAGCCGATCTTTCCCATGCCATTTTAACCCGGGCGAACCTGTCTGAAAGCGATCTGAAAAACAGCCGGGTGGCAGGAACCACCTTTGAGCTGGCAGATATGAAAGGGTGCAGAGTCTCAGGGATTAAATCCTTTAAAAAGGCAAGCTGGATCGGTGTGGATATCCGCGATCTGGATTTTCGGGGGGCGTATCTGGTTCGCCGGTATATTGCCGATGAAAATTATCTGTTTGAATTCAAATCCAAATCCAGGATGAATCATTTGATTTATCTGGTCTGGCGGGCCACGTCCGATTGCGGCAGAAGTCTTTCCAGGTGGTTTTTCTGTCTTCTTCTGGCAACACTGACTTTTTCGGCCATCTATACGATGGTAGAGATTGATTACGGTGATTATAAAACGGTCTTTTCCCCGCTTTATTTCAGTATCGTCACCCTGACAACACTGGGATACGGTGATGCCGTACCCATGTCGATACCGGCACAGATCTTTGTGACGCTTCAGGCCATCAGCGGATATATGGGGCTGGGCGGTCTGTTGAGTATACTGGGAAATAAAATGGCCCGCAGGGCAGAGTAGCGATAAAAATATAGGAGCGCCATGTTTTCATTTTTTAAGCGTAACGTCGATCCGAAGGCCAAGTTGCAGGAAATATTAAAAGGCTATGAACTGCCCTCTTTTCCGGCATTGGTGATGCAGATCCTCCAGAAAATAAGAAGTCCGTATTCATCGGCCGCAGACATTGCCGATTCGCTGTCCCTGGATCCGGGGCTGTCTGTGCGGCTGTTGGGAATTGCCAATTCAGCGGCATTTTCTCCTGTAAAACGGGTGGAAAATTTAACCCAGGCCATTGCACTGGTGGGGTTGTCCCAGTTGGAATCCCTGGTTCTGGGGGTGGGTGTGGCCAAAGGCATACCCAAATTAGAGTGCCATTGGCATGATCCGGCCGAATTCTGGCTCACGGCGGCCAGGCGGGCCATCCTCGCCGGTGAACTGGCACGGATCCTCTGCCCGTCCAGGGAGTCTGAGTGCTTTACCGCAGCGTTTCTCCAGGATATGGCATTGCCGTTTCTGGCAGACCACCGGAGTCATGAGTATGATCCGATTTTAAAAGAGTGGCATCTTGAAGGGCGGGATCTGGCCCAACTGGAGCGGAAAACCCTGGACTGGGATCATGCCGAAGTCGCATCGTGGATCTGCAGTGAGTGGGAATTGCCTGAAAATATCGCCCTGGCCATTAGAAATCATCATGACCCGTCCACGGATGAGGATCCGGAAACCCTGGCACCGGTCAGGATTGTCTCCATACTCAGAGAGAACCAGGCCAATGACGGGCTGGAGGAAATGATTGAACATGTCACCTCTGTCTATCCCATTACAGAGAGTAAAATGAGAATGATTGTAGAACCCAGTCTTGAAAAGGCAAAAGACCTGGCACGGATCATTGTCTGATTTTTACATCTTTTTTACAAGTTTATTACCCGGGTATGACATATAACCATGACCGATCCTTTA
Source organism: Desulfobacula sp. (assembly GCA_028280105.1). GTDB lineage: Bacteria > Desulfobacterota > Desulfobacteria > Desulfobacterales > Desulfobacteraceae > Desulfobacula. The sequence goes on from JANQML010000108.1 coordinate 2,372, forward strand.
AAATGACTCTTAAAAAGGAGGCTGTCTGTTTTTTCGATGGCCTTTGAATGAAAAAAGATTTATTGAAAAATAAAGGAGAGGGATCATGGCCCGGACAATTCAACGTTTTTACAGTCATATTATCATAGCAGTCATCTTATGCGGGACCGGATTGATATTCGGAACCGCCCACCGCGGGATCGCCCATGCCGGAATAACACCGGACAAAGTCATCTGCCGGGTCGAGACCGACCGGAAGGTTTTGCCCTCCGGCGGTCCCCAGGATGTTATCTTGAAAGTCAGCCTGGAAGCACCGCCGGCACCGGCCGGTTATGATCGGCCAAACGTCAATTTAGCCCTTGTTCTGGACCAGTCCGGGTCCATGAACGGTAAAAAAATCACCCATGCAAAGGCAGCCGCCGTTGAGGCGGTCGGCCGTCTCTCCGGTGCGGATATTTTTTCCGTGGTGGTCTACGACACCAATATCCATACCATCATCCCGGCACGGCATACACAAAATAAGGACTGGATTATCGATCGCATCCAACAGATCCGGGCCGAGGGCAGCACCGCTCTCTTCGGCGGGGTCAGCCAGGGGGCGGCTGAGATCAGAAAGAACATCGGAAATGGCTATGTCCATCGAATTGTCCTGCTTTCCGACGGCCTGGCCAATGTGGGGCCCAGAACCCCCGGGGACCTGGGACGGCTGGGCGCCGCTTTGATCAAGGAGAACATTTCAGTGACAACCGTTGGCGTGGGTATGGATTATAATGAAGATCTGATGGCACAACTGGCGCAAAAGAGTGACGGAAATACGTATTTTGTGGAATCTGCCTACGATCTGCCCGCCATATTCTCTTCAGAGCTGGGAGAGGTCTTAAATGTGGTGGCCAAAAAGGTAAACGTCACCATCTCCCTGTCTGATACGGTGGAACCAATGGAAATTATCGGCAGGGAAGGAAGGATTGTCGGGCAGCAGATCCAATTGTATATGAATCAACTGTATGGCACCCAGGAAAAGTATGCCCTGGTAAAAGTCCGGGTACCGGCGTCCCGGGCCGGTGCAACGCTCAAAGTGGCAAGCGCGGATGTAACCTATGAAAATCCGTTTACCTTGAAACAGGAGAGATCCGGCGGGGTCTCCTATGCCTCCTTTACCCGGGATTTGAAAAAAGCGGAGATGTCCGTCAATATGGATGTGGTCCGGGAATACCAGCTCAATATGAATGCCATTGCCCAGGAAAAGGCCATTGAACTGTCTGACAAAGGCCAGAAGGAACAAGCCGTGGAGGCGTTAAAACAGTCGGCTGCCAAGCTGAAAACAGTCGGTGCCCGCTACAAAGACGCCGTCCTTTTAAAAGAGGCCCGGGAGCTGGAAATCCAGGCTGAATCAATCCGGGATACCGGTATGGATAAAAAGAGCCGCAAAGTGCTGAGAACGCGGTCTTACCAGATGAAAAATCAACAGGTTTCTCAATAGGGCAAAACCTGTTAGAGTATATGCGGGATGAAAAGGAAACGATCCATCATTATCTTCTGGGCACTCTTTTTGGTGCCCGCCCTGCTTATGGCGGGCACGGGATTTGTGCTGCTGAAAAATGAGCAGGAACGGCTCCGTCTGTCATCCGTCCATGCCCTTTCCCAGCGGGCAAAGGCGGTGGGAGAAACCATTCACCTCACCGTGGAGGCGATTCAGGAAAATTTTGAAACCTCTCTTCTTGAAATTGATCCGGCCCGGATTGAATCCACACTGAAACAATGGGAAACCGTTAATCCCCTGGTCCGGAATATTTTTGTCTATCAGCCCGGAGAAGATCTCTTATATCCGGTTCAAGGACCGGCGTCCACATCAGAGGAGAGACGGTTTATGGCCCGGTATGATTCCCTGTTTAAAGGACGGATGAATTTTGATGCCGGCCGGGCAGGCCACCGGGATGAACCCAGTCAAAAAACGTCTGCCGGCGAATCAAACACCGTCTCTTACCTCTCCTTAAGCCGGGACGACCTGAGTGAGAAAAATCAATCCTCCAGAAAACAACTGGTGGCCCTTTCCCGGATGGCAAAATCGGTCCCGCAGGCAGAATCCATCCTCCTGTCCGGCGATGATACAACAGCGGAATTTATCGGAAAAAAAGGGTGGATTCCCTGGTTCAGTGAGAACCGCCTTTTTATCCTGGGCTGGGTTCAACCCTATGACAATCAGGCGATTTACGGGGTAGAGCTGGAATTGATGACGCTTTTATCCCAGTTGGTGGTTGATTTTCCGAAATTAACCCGGCCGGAGGCGTCCCTGGCACTGGTGGACGGAAACGGAAAGATCATGCACCAGACCGGCAGCCGGCGGATAGACGACCATCAGCGCCCCGTGGTCAGCCTGCCGGTCTCCAGGCTGCTTCCTCACTGGCAGGTGGCGGTTTTCATGGGGCCGGACGGTCTGCCGGGAAGCCGGGGGTTTTTGTATATTTCAGTCCTTCTCCTGGCTGTTTTTATTGCGGCAATTGTATCCGGGGGCATCCTGCTCACCCGGCTGACCTTGTCCAACATCAGGGATGCCCGGCTTAAAACCTCATTTGTCTCGTCTGTCTCCCATGAACTCAAGACCCCGCTGACCAGCATCCGGATGTATGCCGAACTCTTGCACGGCGGCCGGATAAAAGATCCGGATAAGACCGGGAATTACCTTTCTATCATTGTGGATGAAAGCCAACGGCTGACCCGGCTGATCAATAATGTCCTGGATTTTTCCCGGCTGGAACAGAAAAGAAAACAATACCGGCCGGTACCGGTGGATCTGGCCGGTCTGCTTTCCCGTATCACGGATGCACATGCCATACGGACCCGGGACAACGGCCTTGAGGTTCAAACCCGGACAGCACCGGGAAACTATACGATCAGAACAGATCCGGATGCCGTGGAACAGGTGATTTTGAACCTGCTGGACAATGCCGTAAAATATGCACACACCGGTACCTATATCCAATTTCACCTGGCAAACCCGGAAACCGGCCTTGTCCGGTTAAAGATCTGTGACAACGGGCCGGGTATTCCTGAAACACATCAGGATCAAATCTTTTCAACCTTTCACCGCATCGATAACTCCCTGACTGCCGGACAGTCCGGATACGGCCTGGGATTGAGTATTGCCCGGCAGATTGCCAGGGATCTGGGCGGAGACCTGGTGATCGACGGGTCACAGGACCGGGGCGCCTGTTTTATTTTCACTCTCAAAGATATGGAAACCATAAGATGAAACAGATTAAAATACTGGTGGCTGAAGATGATCCCAACATCCGGATGGGGCTTAAAGATACTTTGGAAAGCGAGGGGTTTGCCGTGGTGGAGGCGGCGGATGGAAATACGGCCCTGTCCCGGTTTGAAACGCAGAAGGCGGACCTTGTGTTGCTCGACATCATGATGCCGGAAAAAAGCGGGTATGATGTCTGCAGAGAGATCCGGCGGACGGACCGGTCCACCCCTATTATCATGCTCACTGCCAAGGGCGAAGAGATCGATAAGGTGGTGGGCCTGGAGCTGGGTGCGGACGATTATATCACCAAGCCCTTCGGTATTCACGAACTGCTGGCCCGGGTGAAGGCCGTACTTCGAAGATCAATGCGTGATCATGATTCCCCAAATAGGAAAGCTGATAAGAAATCCGATAAAAATAGAGAAGGCCGGTTTGGCTGCGGGCGGTTTACCGTCGATCCCCGGACCTATAAGTTGTCAGACGGTAGAAATGAGATCGATCTGAGCGAACGGGAGGTGAATCTGCTCACATATTTTAAGAATCACCGCCAAAAAGTACTCAGCCGTGATGAGTTGCTCAACGCGGTCTGGGGAATCAATTACCTGGGCACCACCCGGACCCTGGATCAGCACATCGCCCAGTTGCGAAAAAAAATCGAAACAGATCCGTCCCGTCCTGAAATCATCACCACGGTTCACGGGGTGGGGTACCGGTTTGAAGGCTGATTCTCTTTCCATTTTTAATTTAATACCGGTGCACTTTACAGTTTCAGACTTATAATTACACCAGGTGTCCAATTAAAAACAGATCGGACGGACCTGATTTTAAATTGAAAAGGAGTCTGTTATGAACCAGAAGGTAAAAGATGCCGTCATGGCCTCATTTATTGCCGATGCCCTCTCTTTGGGGGTCCATTGGGTCTATGACACGGCAGCGATTAAAGACAGATACGGCCGGCTGGAAACCATGGTCGCACCGGAGCTTGCCCCTTATCACAGCGCTAAAGAAAAGGGCCGGTTCACCCACTATGGGGATCAGGCCCTTGTTCTTTTGGAATCTGTCGTGGCGGCCAAGGGTTTTGATCTGAATCATTTCAGCACGGCATGGCAGTCGTTGTTCAAAGATTACACCGGCTATGTGGACGGGGCGACCAAAGAGACATTGAAAAATATAGAGGCAGATGCATCCGTGAATCCCTCCGGTTCCGTGTCGACGGATCTGGGAGGGGCGGCCCGGATCGCTCCCCTGGCACTGTTTTATCACACCGATGCAGAGGCGTTTGAAAGATCGGCGTCAGCGCAAACCGCCATGACCCATAACCAGAAGATTGTTATCGACATTGCAAGGTATTTTGCATGGGTGGCATGCCGGGTATTTGACGGAGACAACCCAATCCCCGCCCTTGAGGCAAGTGTTGACAATATCCCGGATGCACCCCGGGTTCAGCAGATGGTAACCGCTGGTATTGAAAGCCGCGATCAGGACACCGGCGAGGCCATTGGCCGGTTCGGCCAGATGTGTGCGGCTGAAAATGCACTGCCGTCTGCCATACACCTGATTGCAAAGTATGAAGATAACCTAAAAGACGCCCTGGTTGAAAATATCATGGCCGGCGGGGATTCGTCCGCCAGGGGAATGCTGGCCGGATTTATCATTGGCGCCTACCAGGGGCTGGACCGGATTCCCGGGAGCTGGCTGGATGATCTGAAAGCCGGTGAACGGATCGCCGAGCTGACGGCCAAAATTTCATAACACCCTATGCAATAATAGACCTCATCGTTGCAAAAAGCGTGAAGGTTCCAGCTTCAAGGCGTCAAGGTTGCCGCTGTAGTAATCTACCGCAAAACCTTGGGAACGAAGAAGATGGGATCTTCACGCTTTTCCCGAAGGGTAAAAATTTGTAAAAAAAGATGAAATCGCGGAACCCACTTATGATGAAGTCTTGAAAGCGTCTTTAAGTTCAAAGCATTTGTTGTATCGTCAACTGATTTCATCTTTTGTGATAAAATTTTTATGCAACGTTGAGGTTTACGCTAAATTTTAAACGATCAACGCTTATTCTCAATTTTGTGGAGCAGCACCAGAGAATCCGGATCACGGTCAACTATCTGCCGGGCCACCTTTTCAGAGACAATTTCAAAAAAATCATCCGAGCGGACAATCGCCAGGGCGCCACGGCTGAGCTTTCTTGTAATATCATCGTTTACGTAGACTTTTTTTATTTTTTTGCCCACTTTGAAGTAATAGGGTTCTTCGTATTTGTCCAGTTTCAGACGGTTGGCTTCAATGAGTTGTCTGACCTGGGACAATTTTTCCAGCCTCTCTTTTTCCCGGTTGAGCCGCAGATTGAGTTCCTTACTGCGTCTGGCCTCTTCCAGCCTCTCCTTTTGGGCCTGGTTCAATTCAGGCGTTACTTTTGTTCCCTTATTCTTCTTGCGCTTAGCCCGTTTCTCCTGTTTGGCCTTATTTGCCTGTTTTTTGTCCGCTATCCCTGCTTTCAGGAGTTGATCCTGCAATGATAATCCCATGGGGGCACCCTTTCTATAAAAATTTCCCGCTACATTAATATATTCACGCTCATGAAATCAAGAGACCTGATTTACCCTGATCCACCATACGGTACCGTATGGTGGCCAAGGAGGGGGTGCAACCCATGGCCCATATGCTAAACAAAAATTTGATTGTATGTCTCATTTCAAATACAGCCTGTAAACAAGATGCGGCAATCCCTGAAACATTGTTTCCTTTTCAATCTTAAGCCCATTTTTTTCAGCAACCCGGATTGACGGTTTATTAACAGATTGTATCAATGAAATGATTGAAGCTATTTTTAGCTCATCCTTAGCGTAGATTATACACCCCTTCGCTGCTTCGGTCCCGTAACCTTGGTTCCAGAATTTATCGGATAATCTGTAGCCTACTTCTATTTCATTCTTTCCATCAATTGTTTGAGATAACAAACCGCAAATTCCAATAAATGCTTTATCAGTCCTCCGGATAACGGCCCAGAAACAAAATCCATCTGATTGATATCTGCTCTGAATTTTTTCAAAAAATTCTCTTGATTCATTTTTATCCAGAGCTTTAGGAAAGAATTTGTGAACTTTCGGATTTGAAAGCAATTTATAGAGATCATCTCTATGTTCAATTCCAATCTTTTCTAAACAAAGTCTTTTTGTTTTTAATATCGTTTGGTTCATAAGCTTATGAGACATGACGTTAGAGTTAAACAGCCGCTAAGGTAAACGTGACTGCGGATAAATTATCGGCTTTTCAAATTTGTTGGCCAATTAATAAAAATACACCCCTCGTGACCCGCATAATGCACAAAAAGAATCTGGCTGGCGTGATTTGTTAAACCTTTATTTCTTAAATTACAAACCCAGAATTCAATTCAACGGATTAACGGCAACCGGTTCAAAGCGAAAAACATGCGCTGTCTCAGGATGAACGTGAACATAAATGACACCTAAATCAGGACTCCCAAACACTTCCAGGCGTGTAAAGTTAGCAACCGTCCGGCGTTTATACTTTAGCGGCTTATCAATTTTGTGCTCGTGAGTATCCCCGTGGACGAACAGGACAGGACGGGAAAATTTTCGTACCTTGTCCCGCAACGCAGCACGGAAGTTGTCAAATCCGGTGGGCTCCCAGGAGGGGGCATCAAACTTAATATTAGCGTGCGTGAATAACACCAAAGCTTTAGCTGACGACGCCCTTTTAAAAATTTGATCCAACCAGGCCAAATTGGCCGTATTACGAATCAAATGCTCTTGAACCGCCTGTGAGTTGGTATATAGATTATTGTTTGTTCCCACATTATGAAAAGCGGCAAACAAAACTTCGCCTTGCTGCCACCAGACATTCTCCGGGAAATTCCGATATTCCGGCTGAAGACTCTGCCGGTTTAAGGGCATAACCGTCCTGCCTAAGCTCACAGGCTTTGGATAGAGCAGGCCACGCAGGTAACCAAGCCGTTCCAACGGATCGAACCCTGAATGAAAGCAATCTGTCCAATCGTTGTCACCAGGCAGATAAACCAACGGGTTATTAAACTGATTGCCAGTTCGGAGCAAGCGCTGGTAGTACTCATCACCACAAGGGTCACGGCCCCCTTTTAGCTCCCCGATATGAACCACAAAGGCGGGCTGCCGTTGATTGATGTTTTCGATCAAAACAGCCAAACGCGCTTGCCCTTTATCAGAAATATCTTGGGTATCCCCCAGCGTTGCAAAGGTAAATGACGCGGCCAATAGATTTGCAGGTACTATAAAAAGGATATTAATCAGCAAGGCAAAGTGTCTAACAATTTTCATATCTTGCACACTCCAATAATACATTTTTGGAAACAGGTAACACGTCGCTAACCGGCATTTTTGCCGCTTTTCCGCGAAAATGGCCGGACTTCAGCAACTCGTTATCTTTCTAATTCATATCTGTTTATCAAAAAAATAATTCAAAATTCAACCATTCACCAGGCTGTTAATTTTATAGCTTATCCAAGGACCTGGTTTTTTCGGTATATCAAAGTCTATCCAAGCGGATTTCATATAGGACGTGTCCGCTTGCCAGAAACCGTCCGGGCGTTGTTTTTCTTTTAAGATTTTAACCGCTTCAATACAACGTTCATCTCGCAGCCTATCATTGGCTTTGAGTAAAGATAATATTTCTATAATATTTGATTTATAAGTGAATGGATAAAAATTCTCAATGATGGACGGTTCAATAGGTTTGCCTGATGACAACCTTTTAAATACATTGTGACTGAGTATATATTCCAGACCTCTGTTTAGCTTATCATCTAGTTTTCTTGAGCTTCCATATCTATTTTTAAACTCTGTAAGAGTTATCATTGATTTAACCACACCGTAATAACATGGATTTTTTTTCATACAACCGCCAAACTTTGTAAAAAGATCAGCGCCTGTCCAGTTACACTCCTTATTCCTTTCAACACTCTGGTATGACAGTATCCATTTTACTCCTGAATCAATTCGTTCTTTTGCATCGCATTCCATCTTTATAAGTATGGTAGTGATCATGGAATTATGACACGCAAGTAAACCTTCCTGTTCTCCAGTTAAAGAAAAGCCTTCAGGAATGCTGGTTTTTTCTTGTAGAAGATCCAGCCACTTTTGAACTTTCTCCAGTAAATAAGTATAAGGGATCTCCGTGAGTTCCAGTAATCGCCACTCATAAGCCCGGACTCCAACAAAGGTATCTGGACGTTGCTTAGGATCAACCAAAAGTTTGTTTATTAGTTCCGGCATCTTTCTGGCTTGTTTTTTGGTAATTTTCTCGCCACTGTCAAATCGTTTTTTTAACATTAGCGCAGGATCTTCAGCCATGATATTCTCCTTAATTATTCTTCCAGTTCCAGAAGATAAATCACACTCATTTCAGTTTTTCCCGACGGCACAACCTCCGGGCGGACATCGCCCGACCGCTCAAATCCCGCTTTGCAGAGAACCCGCTCTGAAATGGGATTGTCTGTGACCGTACGCGCACGCAGTCGTTTCAGCCCGACACTCCGTGCCAGTTCACACGCTAACATGAGCGCCCGGCAAGCTATACGCCGGCCTCGATGCACCGGTACCACCCAATAGCCGATCTCCGCATCATCCGACGTGATATCAAAGAACACCATACTTCTACAGCGTTTTCGAATTCAAAAAAGAAGTACCTTGAACTTTTTCCTTCCTTTTATACGATATATAGTAAAATCCTGATCAATTGTAGCGATTGTATTTATATCAAGTTTTTCTGCCAAATAGACAAGACATGAGTCAGCAAAACCCATTGGTAAATTTTGATACTTTTTTGTTAGTTCTTTCAACCGACTAAAATCACGATTTTTGATATCATGGATTTCGACGCCACCCCTGCTGACCCACTCTAAAAAATCAAGTTGGGCATTACGGTTGAAATCTAATAGGTGCAGTGCCTCAGTTATGGATGCAATAGCAGTTACCAGCGGGAACGTATTTTCTTTTAAAAACTGAACCGTCTTATCGTAGTATTCATCTGAGGCATCGAATAAGGCAATTAAAGGACCAGAATCAATTAAGATTTTTCTCATCCCCTTTTATCCTTTATTTTTTCTTTTAGAATTTCTTTTCGGGCTGCAGACAAGCTGCCTTTGCCGCTTTTATACTTACCAAATAAATCATGGCCAACATCCCAGGCATTTGGGCTATCAACCTTTTTTAGATATTCAACCTCATCGTTTCAAAAAGCGTGAAGGTTCCAGCTTCAAGGCGCCAAGGTTGCCGCTGTAGTAATCTACCGCAAAACCTTGGGAACGAAGAAGATGGG
>JANQML010000142.1 GCA_028280105.1 Desulfobacula sp.
CACCTGCCGGGCATTAGGCACTTTCCCGGCAGCCGGTTGCCGCCCCACCCCTTCCTGCCCGTTCCGGTTCGTCAAATGATTTTCAACAGATGAATTAAATAGGCTTGTTTTACGATAGAACGGCTGATAAACAGTGAACAGGCATGTCGTCAAAGGATACAGCGTTGGCACAAGACAGTATTATAGTTTTTAAAGACGGGTAAATAGAATGTTTAAAAAGCAATCCGCGTATAAGAGCTGAATCCACATATATCCGCAATTGATTCAGAAGAAAGAGGTAAAAGAATATGAAATTAAGACCTGCACTGCCCGTTGACACGGAGACCTTATTTGATATCCGGTGTTCGGTTGTGGAGAACCACCAGTCACGGGAAGAGTTGGCAAGTCTTGGCATCACCGCTCAAACCATCCGGAAAATGATTGAAGGGCAAGACTATATTACGACCATTGCCGAAGAAAACGGCCGTCCCGTGGGATTTTCCATGGCGCAGATTTCAGAAGGATATGTTTTCGCCTGTTTTGTCAAACCGGATTTTGAGGGCAACGGCCTTGGCCGGGCGCTTATGGATGCGGCAGAAGCAGGTTTGCGCAGCAAAGGGGTTCGAATCGCCTGGCTTTCCACAGGACAGGCGCCCGGGCTTCGGGCCGTTGGATTTTATTCACATCTGGGATGGTATAAGGACGGCCATCTTGACGACGGACAGATCATTTTCAGAAAAAAATTGATTGATAACGAATAAAACATTTCGGCAGATTTGGCAAGCAAGGTCATTACATTATTTTGGGCCTTAATGCCTTATTGGGCCGAGTCAGAACTCTTTATTGCGTATATAAGCGGGAGACAAATAAGGCTGAGTATGCTTAAACCGATAAATCCGTAGTCAAACTGCCCGGACTCAGCCAGGAAGCCGACTGCCAGCGGCACACCGCCGGCCCCTAAAAAATGGGCCACAGGTACAACCACAGAAACGGCGATTGATCTTGTTTTTGGTTCGGTAACCATGGATATGATGGCAAAACATAATGGAAAGATACAGACACATGCACTGGCCTGAACAACCAGGGCCAGCCAGAGCCAGGAATCGGGAAGTGCGGTTAAAAAAAATGTACCAACGACACCACAACCCATTGTAATCAATAAAACGTTCTTCATTCCGTATCGATCAGCCAGCCAGCCGACTGCCAGTGGAAACCCGAATGCAATGATGCGTGATAGCGCCAGCAGAAAATTTGCTCCGGAATCAAGTCCCCGCTCAACCGTCAGATAGAGAGGCATGATGGCAAAGATACCTTGGTTTAGGCCCATTCCAATGATAAGTAAAAATGTGAGTATTAAAATGGCAGGATTGTGAATCAATGCGTTCAGCGGTTTAATTCCGGGCGGGTCCGTGCGTGCAGTCACTCCCTGGCCCCATTTTGTATAGCTCAATGCCAGTCCGATGGAAGCCACCCCGTATATTGCCAATACCGTCCGCCAGGAATACCAGGTCAAAACCAGTTCGGTTGTCAGCGGGGCAATAATATAAGCCAGATTGGGGGCCAGCTGATGACACCCCAATACCTTTCCCCAGTCTTTCTGACGGACAAGGCCTGTCAGGCTGGCAACGCCTGAAGGAAGGTATATCCCACCGGCTAATCCAAGAGTCACCATGCTGATTTGCAGCATAAAAAGTCCCTGGCTGGCTGCGGCAAAAAGCAGGCTGGCTCCCACGGCAAAACCGGAAACAATCACCACGCTTTGATGACTGAATACGGGGGTTAAAAAAATGGAGCCAAAAAGACTGATGCAGTAACCTGTTGAAATAAGAAAGAAAAAACCGCTGGACTGGACATGATTGATACCCAGAGCGGTTTCGATTTCAGGAAGAAGCGGTGCCATGCCCAGCCTTGAGATCATGTTGAAAAAAAAGATCCCGGTCAGGAAAAAGACAGAGTTTCTCCGATCTGAAAGGGAGGCTGTTTGAGGCTGATCCAATGTCTCCGGCATGATAAGACCTTTTTTGATTTCAAGGCAGCGAACTGGTCTAACGCAATGTTAATGATATTGATTCATATATTCTAATCGTTATATCCCTATGAGGCTCTCTTCCCTGCCAAAATTTGCGATAGAGAGGACAGGGCCTTGGCTTTTATGGTTTTGAAATGATTTTTCATTGCATCGGTGGCTTTTTCCAGGTCCCTTGTGATCACCGCATCAAATATC
>JANQML010000148.1 GCA_028280105.1 Desulfobacula sp.
CCCTGAACGCTATGAAACGATTGTTCATACCGCAACCGGGCTGACCCGGGATTTAAGACGGATGAAACGTCGGGTTGACAGAAAAGAAGAGAGTCTGAACACGGCTGTCACCGTTTTCAACCAACTTCATACGCTGTCGATTTCGTTTTTTCAATTCTATTTTGAAACCATGTTTAGCAACAGGAGAGAAGAGTGCATAGCGGAAAAGAAAAACAAGGAAAACGTATAAGGCGGGCAGGGTGTTTATGGCTGCCTGCAGCGGCCTTTCTGCTGTTGATACCGGCCTGGCCGTCCCTGTCGCCGGCACAGGTGGAACCCCTGACCGGCTCCTCCTGGTTCATCCGGATGGATCAATATAAGGCAGGCGCCCATGGGTCGCTTTCATGCAGTGAGTGCCACCCGTCATTGACTGAAATCAATCACCCCAACCCGGATAAAACCTTAAAGACCGTTTTAAAAACAGATATCAAACGTACCTATGATTACCGGCTCTGCAGCAGGTGCCATAAAAACGCCCATGACCGTTCCCTTAAAGGCGCTCATGCCGAGGCATCGGAAAAGGAGAAAACTGAAAATAAAATTTCAGACACCGGGGTTGCGCCCAGATGCGGGGACTGCCATTCCGCACACTATGTCCGGTCTCACCGGTCCAGGGTCGAGGTGGGCAGGGCAATGACGCAAAATTGCGGCACCTGCCATCCGGATCAGAAAAAAAGCTACCTGGAAAATTACCACGGCAAGGCTGCCGTGAACCTTGAATTTGACAAGGCTGCCTACTGCACGGACTGCCATGGCGCCCACACCACCAGGGCTTTAAAAGAGGAAGAGGTCATTTTAGAGACCTGCCGGCGGTGTCACCCGGATGCAAACAAGGGGTTTGCCCAGATCATTATCCATGAAGGCATTAAAAACATGGATAAAAAAACGGCAGCCAAAATGGCTGCATTGAAAAAGGTAAGCTGGTTGGGAACCGGGTCCGTGATTGTTGTGACCCTTCTTCTGATCGTTTTTTATTCCCATACCGGATTGCTGATGCTTCGAAAACTCCATGAAAAATTGAGGAGGCATAAATGATGAAAAACAGGAATACAAAGGGGGAAACCTATCAGCGTTTCCATGTGCTGCACCGTGTGTTGCATCTGATCATCATTTTTAATTTCACCCTCCTTGCAGTAACCGGTTTTCTTCTCCACTTCAGTGAGCTTGCCGTGTCCCGGTTCCTCATTTTCCTAATAGGCGGGGCTGCAGGGGCCGGCTGGCTGCACCGGTTCTGCGCCGTGTTCCTCTATATGGGAATCCTGATCCACGCGATTTGGCTGCTCTATTACAAACTGGTTTTAAAAGGAAGGTTGGGTGGCCCCGGATCGATTCTGCCCCAAAAAAAAGATGCCCAGGACCTGATGCAGAACCTGCGGTATATATTTAACAGAGGCACACCGCCCCGGTTTGACCGGTACAACTATCTTCAGAAAGTGGATTACTGGGCCGTGATGATCGGCATGCAGAGCATGGGGATTACCGGGCTGCTCATGTGGTTCCCGGAAACCTTTTCCGGTATCGTTCCCGGGTATGTGATTAATATGGCATTCCACTTTCATTTCCATGAGGCGGTCCTGGCGGTCATGTACATCGGAGTGGTCCATATGTCGGACACCCACCTGGTTCCGGATATTTTTCCCATGGAAAAGACCATCTTTACCGGCCGGATCGAAAAACAGCGCTTCATGGAAGACCATCCGGAAGAGTGGAAACGGCGGCAACTGACAATAGACTGATTCATACAGATTTCAACGGGGATTTGCCTTATGAATGATCATATAAACGATATCAGAATAATCGGTGCGGTTTTGATCCTGCTGTTGGGACTGATGATACCCGCACCGGTCACGGCATATACCAATGCGGCAGCAGCCGATTTGCAGATCGAGACGGCCGCGGCGGCCGACCCTCCGGATTCATTGGTCTGCCTGGATTGCCACCGGGCATCCAATATTCACACCAATGAAGGGGTGATTGCATCCCAAACTTTCTGCCTGGACTGTCATACCCAGGAAGATACGCACAGACTGTCCGGCAATCATCAGGTGAACATGGTGGTAAGGCTCGAAGATTTTAAAAAGAACCAGCCGATCCACCAGTACAATGCCTGTATCCACTGCCATACGGATGTGGCAAAATCCCCGCACAGAACAGAGACCGGTGCCGTCTGCCTGGACTGTCATACACCCCATTCAGAAGGGCCGGCCCATTCTCCACACCTGCGCGTGGACTGTCAGGCCTGCCATTTTCAAGCCGCTTTTGTGACCCTGGACCGGGCGGATTTTCGTATTAAGCTCTCCCATGAAGACGACCAGGGTGTTCCGGTGAGCCTGGCCGGTCATGAGATGACGGAAATGGATGATCCCCAGGCCTGTCTGAAATGCCATCATCCTGACAATACAGTGGGTGCCCCGGCTTCGGTTCTGCCGTCCAAAAGCGGCATGTGCATCCTGTGCCATACCGCCTCTCTGTCGGCCGGTCACCCGGTCTTCAGCCTGGCAGGGCTTGTCTTTATGTCAGGCATCTTAATGATGGTCGGGTTCTGGTATAAGGGAAGCGTTAAAGGAGAGGAAGACTCCCTGCACCGGAAAATCGCCATCAGCTCCGAATCGGTCTGGAACACCCTGTTTTCCAGGAAAATCTTTTCCCTGTTTAAAGTTTTCATCCTGGATATTGTCTTGCAAAGGCGGATCCTTAAGGAAAGCGTGTCCCGCTGGTCCATGCATTCCCTGATTTTTACCGCGATCCTGCTGCGGTTCGGATTAAGCCTGTTTACAGCCGCTGGGTACTATTTTTACCCCGAAGGCAGCTGGTTCCTTGCGCTGATGGATAAAAATCACGGATTTACGGCATTTATCAACGATCTGTTGGGAATATTTATCCTGACGGGAATCGTATGGGCGGGGATCAAACGGTTTGTGGTTAAGCCGGATCATGTGCTCTCCGAATATCAGGACACGGCAACCCTGATTATTTTAGGCGCTCTGGTG
>JANQML010000205.1 GCA_028280105.1 Desulfobacula sp.
GGATGGTCCGTATTCAGTCAGCCATTGACCACAGGAATCAACGGACACGGGACCTGTTCCGGGTGAACGCCGATGCCGGAAACAAGGGCATTGGTTTTGAAACCGTCTTCCAGTATTTTTATCCCGCCCCTAAAGCGGTGCCCCGGTATATTTTGGAGGGCTGGATCTGTCTGACCCTGGACCATCTGGTTGAAACCGGGAAGATTCGTATCTCAAAAAAAGAACGAGAGGTAAGATTCCACACCAACGATTCAGCTTTCCCTTTCTAGGATTCACCAAACCCCAAATCCACATCAATTGTCTTGAATCTGTCTCAACCGGATAAAATTTATGATATAGTAAAGAAACGAATATCGGGAAGAAACCCGGGAAAGGAGAGATGAATGCAGGCCTTAAATGCCAATCGATTCAGCAGCCGATTCACTTTGAACGCACATAAATCATACAAACGGTTGAGCCTGTTCGCAGTCCTGGTTTTCAGCCTGTTTCTCGGGGCGTGTGAAGATACCAACATCGATCTTGCCGCACAGGCCGGTGCAGATGCGATTAAAGCGGTCACCTTGTCGGACCGTGAAATAAAAGCCCTTGCTGAAGCGGCATCCAGAGAATCTGACGCCCGGCATACCGTCGCAGGTCCCGGCAACCCATATGCCGTCAGGTTACAGCGGATAGCCGGAAGCTATTATGAATCAGACGGATTCCGCTTTGATTTTAAGGTCTACCTCTCCCCTAAGGTCAATGCCTTTGCCATGGCGGACGGCACCATAAGGGTTTACAGCGGGCTGATGGATATTCTCAATGATGAAGAGCTGCTCTTTGTCATCGGCCATGAAATGGGCCATGTGGTTGAAAGGCACATCAAAAGAAAAATCATGCTGGCCTATGCGGCAAGTTCGGTTCGCAAAGGCATTGCCTCACAGGAAAATATTGCCGGCGACCTTGCCAGGTCTGCCTTGGGCGGTCTTTTGCAGAACCTGCTAAATGCCCAGTTCTCACAATCCGAAGAAAAGGCAGCCGATGATTTCGGACTTTTGTTTTTAAAAGAACAGGGGGTTGATGCCACCGCAGCCGTGTCTGCCTTAAAAAAGCTGGGGCGACCCGGAACCAGCTATTCCCTGTTGTCCAGCCACCCCGAACCCCTGGCCAGGGCGGAACGCATGCGGCAACAGATCGACTCGCCCGAAACAATGGGCGATCCATCATTTATTGAGACATGGATTGCCAGAATAAAATCCTTTTTTTCGGTTCTTTTCGGGTCCGATTGACCCCCCGGCACGGCATAAAATTGGGGTGGCTGCTGTCGCTTTCAGGTTCCCATCTGCTTTTTTACCATATCAGAAGCGTGTCTGAACGGCGGTGCAGATATTCTTACATCCTTATCTTTAACTCGTCAGCCGATCTTCGGTTTTTGTTTAAAAGGGTTCGTTTTTTTCAAAACCATATGAAGCCGTCAATTCGAATCATAGGTTTCATCTTCAGATCCGGCTATTTCCCGTTCGGCAATAATATCTTCAAAGCGTTCCTTTTCTGCAACCAGTTCTTCCAGCGTCATGCTTTCCGGGTTCCTCACGGAAGGCCCGCTCAGATGAATGCCGTGTTCACCCAGCCATGCGTCGAAACGGGACTGATTCCGTTTGTATAAATAGATGCAGGCTGCAGAGGCGGTGATACCGGCAGCAAATCCGATAAAATGATTTGAATTGATCTTCATTGTGATCTCCTATTTAAATATTATGGGAATGCCCTGGGACTGCTCCCCCATTCCTTCCAGCACCTTTCCATGAACCGTTGCAACATTTTGAAGTTCACCAAAAAGATTTTCGTATCCACCGGCAAAACTGGCAATCCCCAGGATATCCAGACCCCCTTTGAGAACATTGAGCAACGGCGTTTTATCCGTACTGTTTTTACCCAATTTGACCTGGTAGCTATTGATTTTCTTTCCCCCATCCATGCGGGTGATCGGGCTCACTTCGATACATTGTTCTTCCCCGGACAAAAGATGCCTGCCAAAACTGGCAATCCAGGTAATCACGGCACCACGAAAGAGCGTGTCCCGAAAATAGGACGTCACCAGGTATCCAAGGGAGAGGAGCTCCGGATGAATAAACCCCTGCTCCCGGGCTTCCCGCCATCCATGTTCAACCACTGCCAGGGCAACGCCCGCACCGGCGGTTTTGTCGATTATTCCATGAAATTTAGGCGATGCCGAAAACCGGATAACCGCCGCACCCGCCAGCAGGATTCCGGCCAGAACCGCACCATCGGTCATCACATGGGTTGCCGGTTCAGCCAATACTTTCACCGGACGGTCTCTGTATTCAAATGAGAGGGCAATCGCGGATCGAAGCAATATTTCTTCGGTGGTCAGATGGCCTTTTCCATATCTGATGAGCAGACTTCTGCTGACGGGTGAATAAGTGACCTCATTCATGCCGTCGTGGAATTGAATCGCCTCAATAAACCGGCCCGTGTCAAAGGGGGGATCGGATAACCGGATTCGAATCCGCCCGGGAAGGGCATGCAGCAATGTGACATTCAGATCGCCGTTCATTTTCCATTGTCCATATCATGAATTAAAAGCCGGGACGAATTCAACACCACCACCACGGTGCAGGCATTGTGCAGGACTGCCCCCCAGAAGACCGGCAGGACACCCACGGATGCGAGCATAATCCCAAGGGTGTTCACACCGATGGCCGTAGCAAAATTCTGCCGCACAATATGCATGGTGCGCTGGGATAACCGTGCCACGGACGGAATCATGAGCGGATCATCCCCGGTAATCGTAATGTCTGCGGCCTCCATGGCAATATCTGTTCTGTTTTTACCCATGGCGATGCCGACATCTGAATATGCCAGGGCCGGTGCGTCATTGATGCCGTCCCCCACCATTACAACGGGTGTCCCTTTTGATTGAAGCCGGAGAACGGTTTCCGCCTTTTCATCAGGGAGGACCTCGGCATGGTACCGGTCCATGGACATCCGCATGGCCACGATTTCAGCGTGCTGCTCCACATCTCCCGTGAGAAGAATAATATCGTCAAAACCGATATGCCGCATCCGGTTCAATGATTTTTTCATGTCTTCTCTTAATACATCCTGAATACCGATGACACCGGCGAGTATCCGTCCCTTGGATACGTAGACGACATTTTCCCCTTTTCTTGCAATTCGTTGCGCCTGTTCTTCCACTGCCGACAGATCAATCCGGCTTTTCAGCATAAACCGTTTGCTGCCGACACGGACAATGGAACGTTGAATACGGGTGGAGACCCCCAGTGCCGTGTGATTTTCATTATCCGTATGCCTGGGGACGGCCCAGCCCTCTCTTTTGACCCGCTCAACAATGGCCACGGCCATGGGATGCGTACTGGTCTCTTCTGCAGCCGCCGCCATGCAGAGCACGTCTTTTTCAACAAACTTGTCATTGGCACACAAGACCGTACTGACCAATGGCTTGCCCTCGGTCAATGTTCCGGTCTTGTCAAAAATAACCGTATCGGCCTCTGCCAGCGTTTCCAGGTAGTTGCTTCCCTTGATTAAAACGCCGTTCCGTGCCGCCGTACATATCGATGCGGACAGGGCCGTTGCAGTGGAGAGCCGGACACCGCACGAATAGTCAATGATAAGCATATTCAGGGCCCGGCCGATTTTTCCGGTTATAAAATAGACCAGAATCGCCAGGATAAAATTCACAGGGATGAACTGCCCGGAAATGCGGTCCGCAGCAGACTGGACAGCGGCTTTTCGATGGGCAGCCTCTTCAACCATGGTCACGATCCTTGCCACGGCCGTCCGGTCGCCGACCCGTTTTGCCAGGGTAACGATCCTGCCGGTTCTGACCACGGTACCGGCAAAGACGTCATCTCCTGTCCGTTTATGGACCGGCATAAATTCACCGGTTATCGGTGACTGATCCACGGCTGCGTCACCGCTCTCGATGGTGCCGTCCACACTGATTTTCTCTCCGGTGCGTGAAATGACACGGTCTCCCTGTTCAAGTTTTGACAATGCCACCTTTTCTTCGTTGCCCTGGGCATCGATACGCCAGACAAAATCCTCGCCCATGGAGAGCATCTCCCGGATGGCATTGCGTGTGCGGTCCATGGTATAAGCCGTTAAGAGTTCCGCAATATCTGCCAGCAAAATGATTGTCAGTGCGGACTGGCCCTGCCCGGCCGCCACACTCGCCAGAATGGCACTGGAACTCAGGGTATCTGCATTGGGCCGTTTGTGTACTGCCAGGGCCTTTAATCCGCTTTTCAGTATGGGGGCCGCCAGGGAGACGGCGGTCAAAGCCGGAACGCTCAAGAATCTGCCGAGAATGTTATTGGGTTCCCTGCCGGGACGGAGCCAGGAATACAAAATGGTACCGCCGGTAATGGCAATCCGCTGCAGGGTTTCCGACATGGGTTCCTCCTGCAGGCGGCGTTCCTGAACCGTCCGGGCCATTCTTTCGGTGCGTTCGGCCTTAAATGCATTCATGGAATAGGCACTTAGTACCGAATTGATCTGTGTCAGAATATCATCGGCAGTGGCCTGATCCGCATCATAATAGACCAGCACGGTGGCCGTGACAGGGGAAACAACGGCGGACCGAATAAACACACATTCGGCAAGGTCTTTTGTAATCGGATCTTGATAAGGTTTTAAATACCTTACCCCCCTGCAATGGACACGGATACGCCCTTTGATCGAGTGCCGGGTTTCACAGTGCATAAGTGCCTGCTTGTTTCTGTTATATATCATTTGTAATCCGCTCCCGTGCCTTTACCGCTCCGGATCGTATTAAGGGCCCACCACAACATCGTAATACCGGCAGGAAATGCAGCCCGGCGGTCGCGCCAGACTTTTAATCCGCCAAATAAGAGCAATGATAAAACAAGAAAGGACCGCAGATCGATCCATCCGTGGGCTTCCTCATAAACTGCTCGGTTCAGACTTGCACCCGCGTTTTTAAGCCAGCTCAGCAGATACGGGTCCGGTGTCTGCAAGATTTTATCCTCCAGACCCAAAATTTTTGCCAGGCCCATCAACACCATTGCAGGCTCAATCGTTCCGTGGGAGTAATATACAACGATACTGCCGGAAATCGAATTGGCAGTTACTTTTGTTACACCGGGCAGACGGGTTATTCTTTCTAAAGTCTTCAGATCCGAAGGCCTGCAGCCGCGAAGATCCGGAACCATAAACCGGAGCCGCCCCGGAACGGCGTGTGCAATACGCACCGGACCGGTCTTCAGTTTCGGTACCCCCTTCACTCCTTTATTTTTCTTCACTTTTTTGGCCAGCATGGCAATAATAAAACCCGTTATAATATGCATGATTCAATATCCTGTTATCTCAAGCAGTAATCGTTTTAAAAATGATAGAATACCCAGTAAAATGCCTAAAAAAATAAAAATCATAAAAAGCCGGAATATCTGCAAAAAAATAACCGTTTTTGTTCCCCAGATTGCCATACAACCGATGACCAGACTAAAGGGAATACTGAAAGCCAGCTCCCTTTTTATTCTGCTCATTATCCGCCTTTTTGACATCCGGGTCATTATCATTCACCCCTGAATAAATAATTATTAAACCGGCTCATACACCTTTGTGTAAAACGATCACATAATAAGAATCCTTCCAACTGTTAGCTTAAGGTAATTTTTATTCTCTGTTTGTCAAACACCAAGACCGCATACCGGTGAATAAAAAAAGGTGAAAATTTTCCTGGGTTAACAGCCGAATATTTTCCACCCCAAAAATTTAGGGATTATTCTCCCCCTGATGGATTTGACTGGAACCCACAACGAATGCATCCGGCGTTGTTTTTTTCGATAGTGATTTTTCAATCCGGTGGTGCAGTCTTTTAAGCCAGGCCGTGGATGAACCGGCAAGGTCTGTTAATATTTCCAGACGAACCAGTACATCATCGCTGATCACGTGTTCCAGCCGGTGTACCTCCGGTTTGGCAGCCTCTTGCGGCATTCCGCAGATGGTCACCAGCAATTTCGTTAAACATTCATTGCGCCGAATAATTGCCTTTGCAAGGGCTCTCCCGGCTTTTGTCAACTTGATATCGCCGTGAGGCTTGTGAAGCACAAACCCGTCCCGGACCAATGTGGCCACAAACTTGGTCGCGCTCGGCCTTGACACACCCAACCTCTCCGCAAGCCGGCTCGGCTGGACAGGGCCTTTTTTCAGCATGCGATAGATCTGCTCAATGTAGTTTTCCTGACTGGGTGTTGTCTTTTTCATTCTATATTCTTTATAAGCGCATTCAAATAAATTAGCCTAGCATAATTTGCTTTTTTTAACAAATCAAATCGCAAAAAATATTTTCAACGGGACTATACTCTAAAACCGGCCCATGGCCAGTCCCATAAACGATCATTCGAATGGAAGGGAATGAATAACCCCAACATTGCATAAAAATTCGGTAGAACCTCACCGGGTCCCTCACCAGAGGTGGAGGTTTTAGACCGAAACTAATTAATCTTTTTGAAGGGTTGTTAGTATGATTGCGCTGAATACAATCATAACGCCGATAAACTGAGTTATGTTCAATTTTTCAGACAGAAGTAAAAAGGCTGCCGCAATTGAGATGATTGGCTCAAGATTGAAAAGAATAGATGTCTTTGCCGGCCCCAGGGCATGAATTGACTTGAACATAAAAAGTACGGCGATGGGGTAGGCAATACTTGCCCCGATAAACCCCATCCAACCAGTAGAAAAGCCATTGCTATAAGACGGGAGTCCCGTCTCTCCAATTGTCATTAAAACCAACCCCGTTAAAACAGCACCCCCGGTATTCATATACAAGGCTACTTTTAGCAGACCATGTTTTCCGACCAAATGTTGCGTCATAAGATAAAGACCTGCTGTGCTGACCGCGCTTATAAAAGCGAGAGATAAACCTATCGGATTTAGAACTCCAAAGGAAGGACCGATTGAAAGTGTCAACCCTCCGAATGCCCAAAAAGGTATCATCCAACTAGTTTTTTTTCTTTTCTCCTTTAATAACAAATATGTATTTATAATCACCGGAAAGGTGAAAAAAATAATCGCCGCAAGCCCAACCGGAATAAAATAAACAGAGACAAGATAAGTAGCCGTTGAAACATACCAGATAAAAGTCCCAGCCCCCATCAAATAGCAATCTTCCAACTTAAGTGTAACAGGTTTTTTTATGATGACGCAGACAATTGAAAAAAGAAGGGTCGCGGTTAAAAAGCGCGACAGGATTAATGTAAGCGCAGTTGCCCCTTCTGCATATGCAAGCTTGGCAAAAGTCGTGGTGATACCAAAACAGATGACCGATAAGAGTGTTACACTAACTCCCCAAATTGTGATGTTGTTTTCACTATTTCTCTGACTCTGCTTCATGTTGCATTATATCCATTAACGGAATATTATCTAATTTCCTGCCAAGAACTGCCGTATAAATGATCGGACGCTGATTGATGGCGATTCTATGCTGATACGACTCATTCCGGGTGACGGAGGCAATCTTGTTGCTCACTAAATAACGGATGAAAGAAGCGATATTTCCATTGCTATCTGAGTTCGTATCAAAAAAATCTTTTACACCTTTAATATTAACAACAAACCAAGCATCAGGAACCAAAAGATTGTAGGCGGCGGCAAAACCTAAAGGAGGAATATCACTGAAATCAAGAGCAGAACCACATGTAAGAATGTTAAACTTTTCTTTTTGCAATTGACTATACTTCTGTTTGGATATGTCACTCATGTCCATAGCATAACAATCCCGGTATATCCCTGGTTGTTCTCTGTTTATTGCGTCGATTGCCTCTTCCAGAAGATTGATCCCAACAATATCAGTTATGCCATTTTTGTAAAGCTTTTCACCGACTAGGCCGCTACCGGCTCCAATATCAAGGACACGAAAACTGTCTAAAGTTTCTCCTGTCTTTAAAACTACGGTGGTCCCCAAAAACTGGACAATGTGTTAAGCTCTAATTTGATATTTAAAATGGAGAACAACATGGGAAAAAAATGAAAAAAGGTACAGTCCGGAATTCAAGGCGAAAGTCACACCCGCTGCAATTAAAAATGAAAAAACACTGTCGGAGCTATCAGCCAGATTTGGCGTACACCCGACCATGATAAACAGACGGAAACGGTCACTGTTGAGTGGTGCGGCCGATGTTTTTGACAAAAACCGGAACAGTCAATGATCATCCATTATATTTTGCAACCACTATGGACAAATCATCCTCCAAGCTGCCCTTAATAAAATTTTCCACAGATGAAAAAAGCAATGTTTTAATCTCTTCCGATGAACGTATGGCATTCTCCCTGAGAATCTTTTTCACCCCCTCTTTTCCAAACATTTGACCGGTTTCATTTTTTGCTTCCCATAATCCGTCTGTGGCCAGCAACAAGACGGTGCCCGGGATCAGCGTATTGAATTCATAATGATCATAACGGTAAAGGGGATCAAACCCAAGGGCGATCCCCTTTCCTTTTAATTCAAAAAAATCATCTTCAACCGGATTATACCCTAAAACCGGATCATGCCCGGCCCGTGACCAATAGACGGCGTTTCGTTCAGGATCGAATATCAGATACAGCATTGTGACAAAATTACCTGTTTCCAGCGTATGCTGGCAAAGATAATGGTTCAGGGATGTCAGTGTCTCCGACGGATTATCAAATAACTCCGACTGGCATTTCAGCAGGGCGCGGGTGGCCGTCATCATCAATGCGGCTGAAATGCCGTGCCCCGACACATCGGCAATGACCAGCCCCCATAACCGGTCATTTGAACGGACGGGGTGGATATAATCGTAATAGTCCCCGCCGGTTCGATCACAATACCGGCTCATACCGGACACATCAAATCCGGGGATTACCGGGTCGTTGCCCGGCAGAAGCTGCCGCTGAGTTTCATGGGCGACTTCCAGATCGCTGATTACCCTGGCATTGCGGATGGCCAGGTCTGTCAGGTATGTAACCGTCCGGGCGCTATTGGCAAGCGTTTCAATCAGGAAGCGATCGTAATGGTTGACACCGTTCGCCTTGTTATAGGCGATGATGACGGTATCACTTTCATGGTAGTTTAAAAAATTAACAATCGGAAATGCCAGAAACCGTTTAATTGCGGTGTCAAAGGGGTATTTTTTTTCAAATTGACTTTGCTGCCAATTCTTTTTTTTGTTGGCATAAGACGGTTTACCCGTTTTTTGAGAAAATAAAGCGGCCACGGGTGAATCCCCTTTAATTATGATTTTTTCGGATCGGATGATCGTTTTATCCGGCGCTTTAAACGCATACCCCGCCAGGTTATTTTCCGGATTGAACCGGGCAATGAAAACCCCCTTAAATCCCTCTTGAAAGATCAGTTTTGCCAATCTGTGGTAGACATCATTCTCTCTGATCAGATCATCGATATGATGAATGACATCCTGGTTGAACCGCCGGATGGCGGACAGGCTCAAATCCAGCCGTTTCCGTTCGGTCACATCCACAAGCCAGATAAATATATGGTTTTTATTTTCAGAGAATGTAAGCTGTATCCGGTACCATAAATCAAACACCTCTGAAAAGTACTCAAACGAATGGATGTCTCTTCTATCGCCGGTCAAAGCGTGTTTCAGAATATGTCCGGCATTTTTTTCACCGAAAATATCATCAAGACGCTTTATGTTTTTGTGCTCAAACATTTTTTTTGTCCGGCCCATGGAAATGATTATCCTGCCGGAATGATCAATAATAAAGGTTGGATCTTTTCTCATAATCGGCATTTGAGACAGCAGATGTTCCTTCCGGTTTACCCATTTCTCATATGAAATATAACCGGCTGAAAAGATAAATATAAATGCACCTAAAAAAACGGATGAGAACAGATCTTTAAACAGAACCGACCACAAAACAAAGGCAAGTGCCGAAAAGACATACACGTGGGTGTTTTTTATCCCGTCAATGAACAACCGGATAAAATCAGTGAACGATTCGCCTGTCTTTGCAGGAGGACTCATAAACAGCACCTTCTTTTTTTGTGTTTCCGCCCGGTTGACGGTTGCGTCACTACCTTCGTTTTCAACCCGTCACCCGGCAATACGGGGATGTGCTGATATATAAGGGATCGAACGGAATTCATCAATAATGTATTGAAACAGATGGTTCAGGGTCCCGTCTTCCGGACTGTCCGCCTGATAGAGGCAGACTTTGGCGGACGGCAGACCCGGCAGCACCCCTTGGGATAAGATACGAAAACCGGATACCGGTGTACTGGCCCCCACCGGCGCCACGGCAAACCCGGATTTAACAGCGGCCAGAACCCCTGAAATACTTGGGCTGGCATAGGCAACCCGATACGTTATGCCGTGTTTATCCAGGGCTTGAACCGCCCACCGGCGGTATATGCAGCCTGGATGAAAAACAGCCAGCGGCATGGGGGAGCGTTTTTCAGGTTCGGCATCTTTGGGCCCGATCCAGATCACCGGCTCTTCACGCAGAAATTTTCCGCCGGGTTCTATGTCCCGGGTATTCCGCAAACAGAGATCAAGCATACCGGATTGCAGCATTTTCAACAGCTCGTTCGACAAATCGCAATAGAGTTCCATCTGGACAAAGGGATATTTTTCAGCAACCCGGTTTAATATTCCCGGCAGGTGCAGTGCGGCATAGTCTTCCGGTGCCCCCAGCCTGATCCGGCCTTTAATGCCGGGAGCCGTCAATGCAGCCAGGGCCTCATTGTGCAATTTCAACATACGGTCCGCATATGTTAAAAGCGACTCTCCTTCCCGGGTCAGCGCCACACCGCGGGCCATCCGTTTGAACAGTTTTTTCCCTAAGCTGGCTTCCAGCTTCCTGATCTGTATACTAACGGCGGATTGGGTCCGGTTCACCTTTTCAGCGGCCCGGGTAAAACTCAGTGTTTGGGCGGCAGCCGTAAACGTGCGGAGTATATCAGGGGTTAAATCCATATCATCTTATCCATATTTTACCCATATTCTATTCATAAACAATATTTATGCCTGGCATAATAACTATTTATTTGAAAAATGTCAAAAAAAGGATCATGATAAAAATCCGTACAAAAATGACAGGCCAAAGCACCTTTTTCACACGTATTACTTTTGAAAGGAAAGCCAATGAAGAATTCACAGGATTTTCAATCATACACCCGGGAGCTTAAGGAAAAGATACGGGAATGGGGGGGTGACCGGGTCGGTATCGCTTCCCTAGAACCGCTGAAAGCGTTACCCGTGGATCCTTTGGATCTTCTTGAACCGTTTACAACCGCCGTATCAATTGCCATCCGCCTCCCCTGGGCGACATTCGGTGACATTAAAGACCGGCCGACACTGATCTACGATGAAGTCTACCAAACGGCAAACAGCCTCCTCAATACACTGGCATTTAAAACAGCCTGTTATCTTGAAGATGACGGATACTACAGCATACCCATTCCGGCGTCACAGATGACGGATGAAAAAAACTGGTACGGGGCGATCAGCCATAAAGCGGTGGCCAGGATGGCCGGCCTTGGCTGGCAGGGAAAGAATCTGCTTCTTGTCACCCCGGAATACGGTTCGTCTGTGCGCCTGATCACCATCCTCACCAGCGCGCCTTTAACCGTTGACACCCCTGTTGAAAACCGGTGCGGAAAATGCACCCGGTGCCAGGGAGCCTGCCCGGCAGGCGCCATCAAGGGAGTGAATACCAAAAGCAACTACCGCAACCGGAATGAGGCACTCTTTTTGGACAAATGTGTGGCCCAGCTAAAAAAACATTCCCAGATGCTTGAAGCCTATCCGCTGACAGACAAAACCAAGGTGAGCGAACCCACCTATCATAAACTAATCTGCGGCCTCTGTATTAAAGCCTGCCCTTTCGGAAAAAAACCAAAAACCGGCCTCACCCGAAACTGAACCCAAGGTTCTGCGAAATGCCCGGGTGAATGGTTCGATGATATCAATCGGCCTTTTTTTAACGGATCGTTTCCTGCTTCACCTTTTCCCGACGATATCGGGATCCCGGACATGGTTTGGATCTTTTCTTTGAGGATAATCTCAACCGTTCAACAACCGAATTGCCAATCTTATGATAGTCAATTATTCCTATTGCCATAATTTAATATGGATAATAGAATGTTAATATCAGAACCTTGAAAGACTATATATCAATTTTAATATAATTTATAAAAGGATTGTATTTCAAAAATGATGTATACACCAAATTTTCTCCCAACCTCAATCTACAAGGATTTTCTCTGCTAAGCTTCCATTATGAAAGCACCTATATTTGAAAACGTAAAAAAGAAATATCGTGCATTAGAAGAGCCTCATAAAAAAATTATTAATGACCTTGACAATGAAAGAAAAGATATATGGGAAAATTCAATAGAATATTTGATACTTTCAAAATTTGATATTCTCCCGACTATTGGTATCAAAGATTATTTTACCCTTGTTACAATAGCTTTATTTTTTGTAGCATTTGATCTTAACCTCATTGGACTAATATTGTTTGGGGTTATAACGATATATGTTTTGCTACTTATTGTGGTTCATTTTTTGAAAACCCCTTTAAAAAATCAAGTTATAAGACGAAATGAACCGCAGTTACTACCATATATTCAAAAAGCTGATAGATCTAAAAACTCATTAGAAAAAATCAATCAAGATTATACGGCTGCCTGGGAAGGGGCATGCGAAACTTATGAAAGTTATCCTCCGGATTGGAATGATCGTCGTGAGCAGGTTTTATTCAGAGATGGCTACAAATGCACGAAATGTGGTTACCCAGATGGTTTCAAAAGAAAATCTCGCGATTTGCATGTCCATCACATAGTTCCTTTATACAAAGGTGGATCAAACTCGTTAAAAAATCTTACAACTCTTTGCCACATTTGCCATAGAAATATTGATAAAAAACATTCACGAATACGGAAAATATCAAAAAAGAAACATTATAAAAAATATAGTTAGGAATCGCAAACAATTAGATAGCATAATTTTAAATTTATTCAAACTATACTTAAAGGTGCGACATGACTACATTAACCGTAACAGAAGCAAGAAAAAAATTATACCGGCTAATTGATGAAACGGCACTAACACATGAGCCGATCACAATTACCGGCAAGAGAGGCAATGCCATTCTTATTTCCGAAAGCGACTGGAGAGCAATCCAGGAAACGATGTTTTTAGTTAATATACCCGGAATGAGAGACTCCATCATCAAAGGTCTAAAAACGCCAATTGACGATTGCTCTGAGGACCTTGACTGGTGACTTGGCGTATTGTCTTTACAAAACATGCCCAAAAAGATGCAAAAAAGTTAGCCTCTTCCGGCCTTAAAAAGAGAGCGTCTAAGTTACTTGAGACACTTAAAGAAAATCCGTTTCAATCGTCACCTCCATACGAAAAGCTCATCGGTGACCTGTCAGGCGCATATTCTCGTAGAATAAACATTCAGCATCGTTTAGTCTATCAGGTGCTTACTGAAGAAAAAGTTGTTAAAGTTCTCCGAATGTGGAGCCAGTACGAATAATCCAGATCACCGTTGTAACGATGAGACCTGCATAAAAATCGTTATCTAACAAAAGACCTGATCTGTCCGAACACCGACCCCGGTTCCTGCGGCGGGCCGAATCCTGGAACGCTTTGGCGGCAAGGGGTTCCCGAGTGATTGATAAAAGAAAATTATAATTCGCCCCAACTCTCAGTGAGCAGGAAGGCCGCCCTTTGAAAATAATCGGCTTATCAGACAAATTTAAACTAGTGATCGGCTAGTATTGATAATGGCTTGAGCAGAACTGTAATCATCTGTATAGTATAAAGATAAAGTTTTACAGTTATACATCATCTTTATCACTTCTATTAACTTCTATTACAGGAGGGATGAATGAATCAGGTCCGTATTATCCGCACCACCGTTTCCGCCGTGGTGGAAACAATCATCATTTTGCTAATCATTGTTTTTATCGCCGAAAAGAGCATGATCCTGTCCGGGGGGTGTATTTTGGCCGTTCTTCTGATTTCCCGGCACTGGGTTGTGACGACAAAACCAAAGCCGGCAACCCGTTCAGCAGGGAGGTGGGATAATATTGCCGGCAATATCGACAAAGTCTTTGAGTTTTTCGTCGTTTCAACCAAAGAACTTACCGCATCCGTTGAAATGATATCGTCCAACATGAAAGACCAGGCCAATGTCAATGAAATCAGTTCTTCCGCCGTTACTGAAATGATTGCAAGTGTGGCGTCCATTTCACGCAGGATGGAAGAACAATCTGAAATAATAGGTAATTTTTCAAATACATCCAAACACCTGGCCACCTCCATCGCCGAGGTGGATACGGTTTCAAAGGAGACGGCGGAAGCTGCCGAAATCCTTTCCTCTGAGGCAGAGAAGGGCGGGGAAAGCATCCGGATCGCCGTGGACTCGATCAACTCCGTCCAGGGCTCAACCGGACAGATCAACAAGGCAGTGTCAACGATCTCTGAAATTGCCGAACAGACCAAACTGCTGGCGTTGAATGCCACCATCGAAGCCGCCCGTGCCGGTGAAGCCGGTAAAGGCTTTGTGGTTGTGGCGGATGAAGTAAAGGCGCTTGCCAATATCAGTTCGAAAAACGTGAAGGAGATCAGCGACCTGTTTGCCAAAATCGTTAATGACATTCAATATGCAACAACCTCCATCAACGAGGCGGGTGACGGGTTTGACGTGTTAAAAACAAATGCGTTAAAGACCCGGGACAGCACCAGAACCATTGCAAAGGCAATGACCGACCAGGCAGCATCTGCCGAAGAGTTCAGCGTGTCAACGGAAAGTCTTGTCACAATTACCGGTGACCTGCAGCAAAATATCGCTGAACAGGCCACAGCAAACGATGAAATCCAGAACGCCATAACGGAAATGCTGACCATTTCCGAAAATGTAAAACAGGCGGTTCAAATCCTGACCGACAAAAAGTATCGAATGATAGATGCCGAAAACAGACTGGGCAAGGTGAATGTCAGGTTGAGCCGGGTCCTCAGTAACCTTGAGACGGTTTAACAGGAGAGATGAGATGAGTATTGAATGCGAATTTAACCAGGAGTTTGATCCCAATCATATGTTCCAGTATGTGAACAACGAGATATCGGTGATGCACTGTCATCATTATGCATCCCTGTTTACCAAGCTGGCCATTGATATGGAACGGATCGGCGGTCCCGATCTGCTGAAGGATGCCATGGAAGAGTCGTCCTTTTTGACTTTGAAACGGCTTTTTTTGACCCAGAAAGTGACGTCTAAAGCGGAAAAGACGGCATTGGCCGAGCAGTATTTTGGATTATCCGGACTGGGGCGGCTGGAACTGTCCGTGGATTCGGACGGCGGCAGCGCAACCATGATCCACTCCCACGTTGATGAAGGCTGGATTAAAAAATGGAAAAAGGAATCCCGGCCGGTTAATTTTATCGGACAGGGGTATCTTGCGGCTGCGTTTTCCATCATTAACGGCAGACCCATTGGAAGTTACACCATTGATGAAACCCAAAGTATTGTCACCGGCGCAGACACCAGCCGGTTCCTGATTACACAGAAGGGAGGATAACATGGCCATTGACAGAGAAAAGGCAATCAACGATCTTTCGCAGATAAAAGTCAAGGGAAACGAGGAGGGATTGATACCTGCATTTGGTGTGCTCGTACAATTTCTGCCGGCAAATTTCTGGAACACTTTTACGGAAAAAATGCTGGATGCGGCAGGGGATAAACATCAGGCATCCGTTGAAACCGGGCTTGAACAGGCGGCTGCCGAATGCGGTTACCACACCGGATGGGGAATCATTAATTCGGATGAGTTTAATGCCATCGTCGGTCCGATGATCGAAAAGATGCCTGAAGATGTCCTCCACGGCGCGTATGCGGTTTTATCCGCCTGGGGGTGGGCCAAATGCGAGATTATCGAATTGATTCCCGGAGAGCGAAAAGTCGTCCGGGCTTATGAGTATTATGAGTCAAAAATAACCGAAACCTTTTCGATAAAAAAACCGTGCGCCTATATGATTAAAGGAATTACACGGGCGTTCATGGACATCGCTTACGGCGGGGAATACCCCGACAGCTTTGATCATTTTAAAAGTGAACAGGTCAAAGGGATAGAATTGGGGGACAGCTTTGGGGAATTTGTTGTTACAAGAAAGTAAAACCGGTTGTCCACTATGATTTACCTGAACAACGCCGCCACCTCTTTTCCAAAACCGGAATCCGTAATCGAGGCTGTCAACAGATACAACCAAAGACCGCCGATGGAGGCAAGCCGGTTCGCCGCTGCAGATGATACACCGGATCTTATCCTGGAATGCCGGAAAAACCTGAGCCGGCTGTTAAAGGTGACTGATCCTGAAAACATTGTTTTCACCTCCGGTGCAACCCATTCGCTGAACCTGGCCCTGCTCGGGTTGCTCCGGCCGGGAGACCATGTCGTTACCACCCGGATTGAGCACAATTCGGTGTTACGGGTGCTGAAAACCCTTGAAAAAGACCGTGAAATCACTCTGAGTATCGTCCCCTGCGACAGCCTGGGCCATGTATCCCCTGCTGACATCCGTTCCTGTCTGAAAAAAAATACCAGGGCAGTGGTGGTCAACCACTGCTCAAATGTGACGGGCAGGGTACAGGATATCAAAACAATCGGCAGAATGGTCCGGGATCATCCGGCCGTGTTTATTGTTGATGGTGCCCAGTCCGCAGGCGCCATTGATATCAATATGGAAGACCTGGCCGCGGATGTCTTTGTCTTTACCGGCCATAAATCCCTTTTCGGGATGCAGGGAACGGGCGGTCTTTACATGAGACGGGAAGTCTGCCCGGAACCGCTCATCATCGGTGGTACCGGTGTGAAAAGCGATTACCTGTACCAGCCCCGGGAAAGGCCTGTCCATTATGAGGCCGGCACACCCAATGTTCCCGGCATTGTCTCCCTGAATGCCGGGGTATCCTTTCTCCTGAAATGCGGTATCGCATCCGTCCGAAAGAAGAAGAACGCATTAAAACAGACAGCCCTTGATTCATTTTTGAACAACCCGGCAGTTACGGTATACGGCGGAACCTGTTTGGATGATTTTTCCGGGCATGAAGCGGTTATCGGATTTAATTTAAAGGATATACCGCCTGATGAGGCCGGGTATATTCTGACCCGCTCTTTCGGCATTATCTGCCGAAGCGGTCTCCATTGCGCCCCCCTTATCCACGAGGCCATCGGCACCGGGCCGGCCGGATGTCTTCGGGTCAGCTTTTCATACTTTAATACCGAACAGGAGGTGCAAGGGCTGATTCATGCGGTGGATGAGATTACAGCAGTGATTTGACACGATATGAAAATCCTAAGTGTAAAAGAGCAACCGGATTGTTTTGACGGATCGCTTATGAAAGAGGTGGTCTTTGATCAACCCGTTACAAAATCCTTTATCGATTTTATGGGTGAAAAAGGGGATCTTTCTTATTTTCCATCGTTTGCCCGTCCGTTTTTCAAGGTGGATGTAAAAGGATATTATTTTTTAAAGGGTATTGAGGATAACCGGACGGCCAGCCTTGTTCTGTACAAACGCAACCCGTCCGAAAGCCTGAATCAATTTGCCGCCCTGGTTGAGGCATTTTCGCAAATTCAGGGATAAACCGGTATCAGCCACTGCCGTGACATATCCGGGGTTGATCCCCATCTTAAAAAAGAAACGACCCGCCTGATCCATAGGGGTTCGGTTCAAGGGGGTTGCCTTTTTTGACCCGTAAGGTTTTTCTCCCTTTGCAGACCAATTGGATGTATTATAGTTATGCTATATCAACTCTGTATAAATAAGGAGTGGCCATGAAAGTTTCCGATCTGTTTGTCAAAGCGCTTGAAAATGAAGGTGTAAAGTATATTTTCGGTGTACCCGGTGAAGAGAACATTGATTTTATAGAGTCTTTAAAGCATTCAAACATAGAACTCATCCTGACCCGCCATGAGCAGACCGCCGGTTTTATGGCCGCCACCTGGGGCCGGCTGACTCATTCAACAGGGGTCTGCCTGTCCACGCTGGGGCCCGGGGCGACAAACCTGGTAACCTCTGTTGCCTATGCTCAGCTCGGCGGCATGCCGCTGCTGGTCATCACCGGCCAGAAACCCATAAAAAAATCAAAACAGGGCAAGTTTCAGATCATCGATGTGGTGGATATGATGAGGCCCATTACCAAGTATACGAAAACCGTTGTTAACGGGGATGTGTTGCCGTCCATGGTCAGGGAGGCGTTCCGGATCTCCCTTGAAGAACGGCCGGGAGCGGTCCATCTTGAACTGCCGGAAGATATCGCGGCAGAGCCCTGCCGGGAACGGGTCTTTTCCCTGCATCCCAAAACCCGGCCGGTGGCAAAACAATCCGTTATCGACCGGGCGGCCCAAATGATTCAGTCTGCCAAACACCCGCTTGTCCTGCTCGGAGTGGGGGCCACCCGGCATGGCTGTGTTGAATGGATCAACCGGTTTGTGGAAAAGACAGGGATTCCGTTTTTCAACACCCAGATGGGAAAAGGGGTGGTGGACGAACACAGCCGCCTTTATCTCGGCACGGCTGCCCTGTCCGAACACGATTATCTGCACTGTGCCGTTGACCGGGCAGACCTGATCATTAATTTTGGTCATGATATTATTGAAAAACCCCCGTTTTTCATGCAGCCGGACGGACCCAAAGTCATCCACATCAATCATTTCTTCTCCCGGGCAGATGATGTCTACTTCCCCCAGCTGGATGTAGTTGGAGATATTACGGAAAATGCACAACTGCTGACACAGACCATTGAGGTGCAGCCGCACTGGGATTTCTCCTATTTTCTCAAGGTGAAAAACGAGATCTGGAATCAGCTGGTCAAGGACGATCATGCAGACAGCTTCCCGGTTCTGCCCCAACGGCTGGTGGCAGATGTTCAAAAAGCCATGCCGAGCAACGGCATTGTTACACTGGACAACGGGATCTATAAAATCTGGTTTGCCAGAAGATACCAGGCGTCTCGGCCCAACGGCCTGCTGCTGGACAATGCACTGGCCACCATGGGTGCGGGTTTCCCGTCCGCCATAGCCGTCAAATTGGTCCACCCGGAAAAAAAGGTCGTATCAGTCTGCGGTGACGGCGGATTTATGATGAACTCCCAGGAAGTGGAAACCGCTGTCCGGCTCAATCTCGATCTTGTGGTCATTATTTTGAACGATTCCGCATACGGCATGATCAAATGGAAGCAGGAGCATATGGGATTTGATGTCCACAGCCTGGATTTCACCAACCCGGATTTTGTTCAATATGCCCGAAGTTACGGCGCAAAAGGGCATCGGATCACCCATGCCGGTCAGTTGTATCCGTGCCTGGCCGATTGTCTTGAAACCCCCGGGGTGCACCTGATCGACCTTCCCGTTGATTATACCCAAAATTCCAAAGTACTGATCAATGATATTGAAAATATTACCTGTCTGCTTTGATGGGTGATTGCCACAGAAAACTAGGATTGCCCCGGAAAAGAGGAAACCGTGCATCGGTATTGAAAAAAACGGATGATACCATACCCACCGTGATCCCGGCGGAATTGTTGAAATGGTTCAGACGGACCGGCCGTCCCTCCCTACTGCCGCATGCCGGCTGTGGTGACCAGGTTCGAGGCTTCCGTGGCCAGGGTGAGCAGAACGGAAATATACTGTTTTTCGATGGCCTCCAGAGAATATTCTTTTGATGGAAAATCCAGGCTCACGGCGCCCACCACGGATTTGGTCTGCAGGTTCATCATGGGCGCTCCGATACTGATCACCCCGGTCATATACTCCCTGTCATTGATGGAATACCCCCTTGTCCGGGTGTTCCGGATATCTTTCCGGATCTCTTCGATGTCCACCAGGGTTTGAGGGGTCAGCCGCCGGGGTGCCAGGGAGGCAAAATAATGTTCCAGTTCGTCAGGTTCCACGTTGGCCAGCACGATCTTTCCCATGGCCCGGGCATAGAGTTCGTCCATGATCAGGGGCAGGTGGAACGATACCAGGTTGGGCATTTCCCGGCGGTACAGGGAGATCAGTTTATGCCCGTCGATCAGGGCCGAGTCGATGGAGATGTGGTGTTCAAAAAACGTCTTGTCAATGATGGGCTTGATGCCCTGGTAGATGTCAAACCCGTGAAAACACTCATGGCCCATGGAAAACGCCTTGGGACCAAGGCGCAGGGATTTGTCGGTAATGCTTTTTCGCAGAAATCCCAACTGGACCAGGGTGTTTACCAGGCGGTAGGTGGAGGTCTTGTTGATGCCCGTGAGGATGGATATCTCCGTCAGGGACCGGGAAGGGTTTTCTCTGCCGAACAGGTTCAGGATGGACAATCCTTTTTCAAGGGTTTTGGAAAAATACTGGTCTTGCTTGCTTGGCATGGTGTTTCAATGGCCTCTTTTTTCTGGTTACAGGGTGACGGATCGCTGTAATCATATGATCCAGACTTGTGCATACCATATTTAACCACAGCATGGAAAAAAATACAAAAAATTATCCGAAATAAGTATTGACATTTAAAAAAAGCTCTTTTAGAGTATGTATATTAGAATCATTGTTACGATAATAGTAACAAATTAGTCCAGTAAAATCAAATTTAAGGGGAGGTCTCATGAAAAAATTATTTCTTTTTCTGATCGTAGCAGCGATGTCCGTCTGTCTGATGGCGCCGACGCAGGTATTTGCCAAACAGGTACTGAAACTGGGATTCGGTGATCCCATCAACTCCGATCAGGGAGCTATTGCCAAGCAGTTCAAGTACCTGGTGGAAGGGTATACCGGCGGTGAGGTTGAAATTCAGCTGTTCCCGGGCAGTGCACTGGGAAATGAAACAGAAATGCTGCAGAACACCCGCAGCGGGGAACTGGACCTGTGCATGCTGTCTGTCCCCAACCTGTCACCGTTTTCACGTAAAATCAACATCCTGACCTTCCCTTATGTCATCAAGAGCATGCGGGATGCCGTCACCATCACCACGGGCAAACTGGGCGCACAATGGAATGAGATCCTGCAAAAAGAAGCCGGTATCCGGATTCTGGCCTGGACCTATTCCAATTTCCGTCACCTGACCAATTCAAAACGGAAAATCACCAGCATGGCCGATCTTGAAGGCCTGAAAGTCCGGGTTCCCCAGAACGCCCTGATGATCGCATCCTACGAGGCCTGGGGGGCGAACCCCACCCCGATGGCATGGCCGGAGACCTTTACCGCGCTGCAGCAGGGCGTGGTGGACGGTCAGGACAATCCCTATATTGTCAACTACACCATGAAGTTCCATGAAGTGCAGAAAT
This sequence comes from Desulfobacula sp., assembly GCA_028280105.1. GTDB lineage: Bacteria > Desulfobacterota > Desulfobacteria > Desulfobacterales > Desulfobacteraceae > Desulfobacula. The sequence goes on from JANQML010000205.1 coordinate 21,298, forward strand.
ACATTACACCGCTGCATTACCAGTTCTCCCTGCAGCCCATGATTGTTGGTGAAAAACATTTCCAGAAAATGGATCAGAAGCTAAAAGACATCCTGGTCCGGGCCGGTATCGAAGCCCAGCAGTACTGTGTACTGTTCCAGATGGAAGAATCTGAAAAAGCCAAGCAGGCAATGCTGGACGCCGGCATGGAATACAGTGAATTCTCCGACGAAGACAAGATGATTGAATTGGCCAAGGAAAAAGTATGGCCCAAATACTATGACAAGGTCGGCGGCAAGGAAGCAGTGATGGACGTGGTGGCAGAGCTTGAAAAAGCTGACAAAGCCAGGCAGGCCCAGTAATCACCTGATTCCCGGGTAATGACTGTTGAAACGGGAGGGTCTCCTCTGAAAACTGGGGAACCCTTCCTGAACAAATTCAAAAATGAGGAGCAAAAAGGTGGCTCTCAGCAGTATTCTGAAATCTTCGATCACTGTTCTGGACAATATTGAAGGATACCTGTGTAAATTCTTCCTCAGTTTTTTTGTGATCCTTCTGTTCTTCCAGGTGATCATGCGGACTGTTTTCCAGAATTCCCTTGCCTGGAGCGAGGAAGCGTCCCGGTTCGCTTTTGTCTGGTTCTCCTTTCTGGGGGCCTCCTATGCGGCACGGCTGGGGGCCCACAACAGGGTCACCTTTCAGTTCAAACTGTTTCCCAAAATCGTAGGAAATGTTTCCCAGCTCATTGCAGACGGTATCTGGCTGATATTTAACGCCATCATGACCGTCAAAAGTATTGAAGTCATCCGGGACATGATGGAATATCCGTTTTATTCACCGGCCCTGGATATCCCCATGCAGTATGTGTACATGCTGTTTCCCTTCACCTTCACCCTCATGAGCGTCCGGATCATCCAGGTCAATATCCTGAAACATATTTTAAAACGGGAGATCGTGGATGTGGACGACATTTCGTCGGATATTGAGGATATCAAGCGGGACATGAGAATCGATTCTCGTGATGATATGGATGAAGGGAGGGTATCATGATTTCATCGGTATTGTTTGGCGCATTCGGCATCCTTCTGGTGATTGGCGCCCCCATTGCGGTCGCTTTGGGCATGGCAGCCATGGCTGCGTTCATGTCCATCGACAAGGATGTTACCACCCTGGTGCAGATCGCCTATAACTCGGTCAATTCGTTTCCGGTTATGGCCCTGCCCGCCTTTATCCTGTCCGGCGCCCTGATGCAGGGATCCGGTATTTCAAGGCGGCTGGTGGCGGTTGCCGAAGCACTGGCCGGCCGTATGGCCGGAGGCCTGGGCGCCTCCACCGTGCTGGCCTGCCTGTTTTTCGGCGCCATATCCGGATCCGGACCGGCTACCACGGCCGCTGTGGGCATGCTCATGATTCCGGCCATGGCCAGAAAAGGATATGACCGCAGCTATGCATCTGCTATCACAGCTTCATCCGGGGGTCTGGGAATTGTAATCCCCCCCAGCATTCCCATGGTGATTTTCGGGGTGACCGCCAGTGTATCCATCACCCAGCTGTTCATCGCCGGGGTGTTTCCGGGTCTGCTCATTGCGAGCGGTATCATTCTTCTCAATTATTTCATCAGCAAAAAAAAGGGGTACAAACCTAACGCAGATGAGTGGTCCCTAAAAGAAACCCTGGTAACCATCAAGGATGGATTCTGGGCATTGATGGCGCCTGTGGTGATCCTGGGCGGGATCTATTCCGGGTTTTTCACACCCACGGAAGCCGCTATTGTGTCGATTTTCTACACCCTGTTCGTGGGCATTTTCATTTACCGGGAACTTAAACTGCCCGCCATTTTCAAAGCCCTGGATTCCACCACTTGGCTGTCCGGCCGGGTCCTGATCATTCTGTTCACGGCCCAGGCTTTCGGCCGTCTTCTGGTGCAGTACAAAATTCCGGATGTTATTGCCGCCTGGCTGTTGGCCCTGACCGGCAATGTCTACATCATCTGGGCTCTGGTAATTATTTTCCTGATTCTGATCGGCATGTTCATGGAGACCCTGGCCACCATCATGCTGGTGACTCCGGTACTGCTACCGGTTATGACCAGTCTGGGGGTGGACCCCATCCATTTCGGCGTGGTGCTGGTGATGTGCTGTGAAATCGGGTTTGAAACTCCGCCTTTGGGAGAAAATCTGTTCATAGCATCCGGCATTGGAAAGGTGAGCATTGAAGAGATTTCTTTGAAAGCAATTCCATTTTCAGTCATACAGATCTTGGCCGTGTTTATCGTGGCATTTATACCTGGATTCTGCCTCTGGCTTCCCAAAGCTTTCGGGTATTGATGTCCTATAGATACGTCCCCGGAATCATCAGCAGAAGAATCAGAACAGATACCCACACAAGAGATGCGCTTAAATAATCAAATATGGAGAATGCGATAAATGCAGCATTTAAAAAAAGCGGTGAAAACCGCGGAATCCCACAGTGAAAGCATCCGGCCGTCCGTCGAAAAAATGCTGGCCGATATCCGGGCCGACCGGGAAAAAGCGGTGGAAGCCCTGGCATTGAAGTTTGACAACTGGACTGAACCGTTCATCCTCAGCGAGGAAAAAAAACAGCAGTTGATCGACACGGTAGCTGAGCCGGTCAAAGACGATATCCGGTTTGCCCACCACCAGGTGTCGGCATTTGCCAAAGCCCAGAGAGACAGCATCCAGGAATTTGAAACCCAAGTATACCCAGGCGTCCGCCTTGGCCAGCGGATCATTCCCATGGATGTGGCCGGGTGCTACATCCCCGGGGGCCGGTTCGCTCATGCCTGTTCCGCCATCATGAGTGTGGCCACGGCAAAGGCGGCCGGGGTGAAGACCGTTATCGCGGCCTCCCCTCCCCGGGGAAAGAGCATCGATCCGGCCGTTGCTTATGCCATGGATATCGCTGGAGCCGACATCATCCTGGAGATGGGCGGGGTTCAGGCCATTGCCACCATGGCTTTCGGGCTGTTCACCGGGAAACGGGCCAATATCCTGGCCGGGCCGGGCAATGCCTATGTGGCGGAAGCCAAGGCTCTGCTGGCCGGATCAGGCGAATGCACCATCGACGTATTTGCCGGTCCCACTGAATCCGCCGTGATTGCCGATGACACGGCCGACCCCATGACCGTTGCCGTGGACCTGATGTCCCAGGCCGAGCACGGGTATGACTCTCCCGTGTGGCTGTTCACCGATTCAAAGGCCCTGGGTGAGAAGGTGCTGGCGCTGATGCCCAGAGTGATCGATGACCTGCCGGATCCTGAGGTGGCGACCGCTGCCTGGCGTGATTACGGGGAGATCATTTTGTGCAAAGACTGGCGTGAGATGGCTGTGGCCAGCGACCAATATGCCCCGGAGCATGTCCAGGTGATGACAAAGGACAACCAGTGGTGGTGCGACCATTTGACCGCCTACGGGTCTCTGTTTATCGGGGAGTACTGCACCGTGGCCCAGGGGGACAAGTGTTCGGGTACCAACCATATCCTGCCCACCCGCAAGGCCGGGTATTATTCAGGAGGTCTGAACGTGCACAAGTTCCTGAAAATCTGCACCTATCAGGAGATTGAAAAACAGGCCTGCCAAGAGATCAGCGCCCGGGCTTCCCGGCTGTCCAGGGTGGAAGGCATGGAAGGCCATGCACGGGCCTGTGACTGGCGCCTGAAAAAGTTCTTCCCGGACCAGGAATGGGATTTCACGGTCTATTCCCAGAAAGATTATTCATAACCGCGGTCAACACTCAGAAAGGATGGATATGTCTGCTCCCTTGGAACACCCTTTGACGTTTACCAAGAGTTTCACCCGGCAGGAACCCATTTCCGGACCGGCCATTGACAATGCCCTGGAAGTGTTGCGGTCCGGCCGGCTTCACCGGTACAATGTGGTCAAGGACGAGGCCTCCCAGACCGCGCTGCTGGAAAAAGAGTTTGCCCAGTACATGGGCTCCCGGTACTGCCTGGCGTGTGCCTCCTGCGGCAGCGCCATGTATTTGGCGTTGAAAAGCGCCGGAGTCCGGCCCGGGGATGGCGTGCTGTGCAATGCCTATACCCTGGCCCCGGTACCGGGCGCCATCCACAACACCGGGGCCGGCATCATCCTGGTGGAGATCACGGATGACTATACCATTGATTTTGACGACCTGGCGGCCAAAGCGGCAGAAAAACATGTCAAGTGTTTCATGATGTCCCACATGCGGGGACATATCGCCGACATGGACCGGATCCTGGAAATCTGCCGGCAGTACGGGATTACGCTGATCGAAGACTGCGCCCACACCATGGGGGCAAGGTGGAACGGCCGGTTGTCCGGATCGTTTGGCACGGCCGCCTGCTTCAGCACCCAGACCTACAAGCACATGAACTCCGGAGAGGGGGGCCTGCTGGTCACGGATGATCCGGACCTGATGGCCAGGGCCATCATCTATTCCGGGTCCTACATGAATTACGATCTGCACCTGTCCCGGCCGGACAACGCCGTGTTCGAATCGATCCGGGAACTGGTGCCCAACTACTCCTGCCGCATGGACGACCTGAGGGCCGCTATTCTCAGGCCCCAGCTGGAGATCCTGGATGACCAGTGCCAAAGGTGGAACCGGCGGTATCAGCTCCTGGAGTCCCGGCTGAACCGGATCCCGGGCCTCACCTGTCCGCAAAGGCACACGAAAGAACAGTATGTGGGCAGCTCCATCCAGTTCAACCTGCACACGGACGATCCCGCTTTGATCCGCCGGTTTCTGGATACCTGTCTTTCACGGGGTGTGGCACTCAAGTGGTTCGGCAACAAACGGCCGGTGGGATTCACCAGTGCCTACAGCAGCTGGAAATATTTTGACAATCTGCCGAAATTGCCCAATACCGACCGTATTTTGGCCGGGATGTGCGACATGCGGATTCCGCTGACCTTTGAGATGGCGGATTGTGAACGGATCGCACAGATCATCGCGGATGTGGCGGCCCAGGTGCTGCCTGCCGACCCTGATTGACAACCACGGCCCGGGACCGCAGCCGGGGATAAAACCATTAGCTGCCGGGAATCCGCTTAACACCGGATCCTTAACGCGATCTTTCCATTACCATCATAAAAGGAACCCCCTCCTTAAAAACCCATTAAAATATAAGGAATTCCCATGAACTTTACACGATTTCCCAGACGCAAATATATTCAGACCCCCACGGTCATCGAACCCATGCCGGCATTGAGCCGGGCTTTGGGAGGAAATGTCAACCTGTTTGTCAAACGCGACGACCAGCTGCCAGGCGCTGCCGGGGGAAACAAAACCCGGAAACTGGAATTCTGCATTGCCGATGCCCTGGAAAATGACGCCAACACCATCATCACATGCGGAGCCGTGCAGTCCAACCACTGCCGCCTGACCCTGGCCTGGGCCGTTAAAGAGGACCTGGACTGTCACCTGGTGCTGGAAGAACGGGTCAAAGGCTCTTATAAGAAAGAAGCCAGCGGCAACAATTTTCTGTTTGAACTCATGGGTGTCAAAAGCATTGAGGTGGTGCCCGGCGGCACGGACATGATGGCGGCCATGGAAAAAAAAGCCGAGGCCTTGAAAGCGGAAGGCAGACATCCCTATATCATTCCCGGCGGTGCCTCCAATGCCATCGGGGCTTTGGGATATGCCTCGTGTGCCGCGGAAACCATGGCCCAGCTCAATGACATGCACCTGAACATCGACCACCTGGTGGTGCCGTCCGGTTCCGCCGGGACCCACGCGGGCATGGTGGTGGGCATGACCGCCATGGAGACGGGCATCCCGGTGAGCGGCATGAATGTGTCCCGGGAAAAGACGGTCCAGGAGGAGATCGTCTACAAACTGGCAAAAGAGACCGCGGCCAAACTGGGGATGGAAAAGGGTATTCCCCGTGAAAAAGTAGTCTGTTTTGACCAGTATGTGGGGCCGGGATATTCCATTCCCACGGACAGCATGGTGGAGGCGGTGGAACTGTTTGCCCGGACCGAAGCGATTCTGCTGGATCCGGTTTACTCCGGCAAAACTGCAGCCGGCCTCATCGACCTGGTCAGAAAAGACCATTTTGCCTCCGGCGCCAATGTGCTGTTTCTTCATACGGGAGGATCACCGGCCCTGTTTGCCTACATGGATTCCTTCCGGAAGTGATATTACCCCGGGGCCGCCCTTTTTCGGGGGCGGCCCCGCAAGCAGTGCAATGCCAACCCGAGATGAGTTGTTTGATTAAATGATTTTTGAAATCTTTTCCGGGTCGTTTCCTATCTTTCTTTCTTCCGGCCATAAAACTGCCGGGCCTTATGCTTGTTGCCGCAGGTTGCCATGGAGCACCAGCGGCGGCGGTTATTGGGGCTGCTGTCCAGAAAAAGCCAGCCGCACCGGGGCCCCGGGCATTGTTTGATTCGTTTTTTTAAGGGCGAGATTAAGAGTTCAGCAGCCGAGTAAGCAACCGGCGCCTCAATCCACGACAGATCATGACTCCGGCAGACAAAATTGAGATCTTTTTCCGTTACTGTCATGACAAGACCGCCGGTCTGTCTGAGGCATTGGTTGAAAAGGGCAAGGGTTGCCGGGTCCGGCGGCTGGGCTGAGACAAACAACTGCCTTAACATGTAACGGAACTGATGCAGCCGCGCCATCCTCGGATCGGTTTTCCGATTGGTTGGATCCAAAGAATCCGCCTCCCCTGGAAAGCGGATCAGGCCAACCCTCACCCCCCAGGCCAATACCTGGGAAAAATCAGTTAACCGGTCATCCACCGAATCCATATCCAGCCAGTTGGTTGTATTGATAAAATCGAGGCACAGACGGCCTCCGACCATGGCCATCTCATTGATTGCCGGAAGATTTCTCTGTGACGCACCCATTATAACCTCCATTCCGGTTGACATTCCCATTTTTATTTTATATAACCTCCATAATGGTTATATAGATTTTATACCATAATGCAACTGTTAAACCCAAATCCACCTCAAGTTTTTGTTTAAAAGAAGAAGGATTCAATGCCCTTTTTTGCCGAAAAAAAAGCTACGTTTACCCTGAACGGCACAATTCGGGGTGCAAAGACCATCTGGCCGGTGGCTGTGGCCGCTCTGCCCTTTGGCATCACTTTCGGGGTATCTGCCGGGGAAGCCGGGCTTCCCGCTTCAACCACTCTTTCCATGAGTGTGCTGGTCTTTTCAGGTGCGGCTCAGTTTGCAGTTCTTGACCTCTGGTCGGACACGGTTCTCTTGTTCCCGCTGGTGCTCGCCCTGCTGGCTGTAAACGCCCGGAACATTATCATGGGGGTATCGGTTTATCCCTGGATCGGCCGGCTCTCCAAATATAAAATCGCCATGATAACTTCCGTGTTAACCGATGCCAACTGGGCTGTTTCCATGGACGCTCATGGGAAAGGCGAGCGGGATGCCGGGATCCTTCTGGGCAGCGGTTTGCTGCTCTGGCTGACCTGGGTGGCAGGTACGGGGATCGGCGTCTTTTTTACCGGTTTTACCGTCTCACCGGAATCCCTGGGTCTGGATCTTTTGATGCCGGTCTTTTTCATTACGGTCCTGATCGGGATGGGAAAACAAAAAGGCGTGTTCATACCATGGACGGCAGCAGCAGTTGTCTCTCTTATCACTTCATATCTGGTCCCGGGAAGCTGGTACATCATCACCGGTGCCCTGGCCGGTGGGATTGCGGGGGTGTGCCGTGATATCCGTTGAGTTGTCGCCCGTGGCAGCGGTTTTCACCATGATGGTCATCACTTACATCACCCGAATTTCCGGGGTGATCATTATGGCCAGGGCCGGATGGAATAAAAGACTGGAAAAATTCTGCAACGCCCTGTCCGGTTCCGTCATTGTGGCGATTGTGGTTCCGGCAATTGTGTCCGGTGACGGTTCCTTCCGGTTGGCGGCCGGAATGGCCGCCGTTGTCATGGGGTTGACAAACAACGCGCTTCTTGCCATGGGGGTCGGTGCGGTCACGGCATCCATTATCCGTATCCTTTAGCCGTTATGCGTTTGCAATAACCTCAGCGTTGCATAAAAAGTGAATACCCGATATAAATAAAACCCGATAGCTTGACGTCAGGGAAACGCCCCTGCTACCATTTAAAAAGGCTGAACAATGCATCGAGAACTGAATATTGATCTGGGCGATCTGATCGGCAATCTGCCCGGAATGGCATTCCGTTGCCTTAACGACAGGGATCTGACCATTATTTATGCCTCCAAAGGTTCCCATGACCTTCTGGGATATGCGCCCAAGGATCTGATTGAAAAAAAAGCCTTCCGGAAAATTGTTCACAAAGACGATCTGGACGGGAATAAAGAGGTGTTGAACCGGTTATCCGTCACCGCACCGCGTTACTGCCTGGTCTATCGGATCCAAACCTCCGGCGGATCGGACAAATGGGTGAGAGAAGAGGGGACCGGTATTTTTTCAGACAGCGGAGAATTCAAGTTCATCGACGGCCTGCTCACGGATATCACCGACCATAAAACCGTTGAAATCGAACTGCAAAAACAAAACACCAGATTGAAGTCTTCCATGGGCCAGCGGTTTCGCCTGGAGCAACTCATCGGTAAAAGCAAGGCCATGCAACGGGTCTACGACCTGATCCTGAAACTGTCGGAAAAAGAATCCTCCGTCATCATTACCGGGGAATCGGGTACGGGAAAGGAGTTGGCTGCCCACGCCATCCATTCGTTGAGCAGCCGGAATCAGAAACGGTTTGTACCGGTCAACTGCGGTGCCATTCCGGACACACTTCTGGAACGGGAGTTTTTCGGCCATAAAGAGGGCTCGTTCTCCGGTGCCACGTCTGACAAACCCGGATATCTCGAGCTGGCCAGGGGCGGCACCCTCTTTCTGGATGAAGTCGGAGAAATCTCCCTGAGCTTTCAGACAAAACTGCTCAGAGGGCTTGACGGCATCGGTTATACCCCTATTGGCGGACGGGACCTGAGGCAATCCGACTTTCGTCTGATCTGCGCCACCAACCGGGAATTGTCGGAACGGGTCCGCCAGGGTAAGATGAGAGAGGATTTCTATTACCGGATCAATGTGGTGCCCCTTCATATGCCCCCGCTTCGGGAGCGGCAGGGGGACATCCCCTTGCTCATCGATCACTTTCTCAAAACAGATTCCGGCAGGCAGGGAAAAGACATGCCGACGCCGCTGCGGCTCAAGATGGAATCCTATTCCTGGCCCGGCAATGTCAGGGAAATGAAAAACGTGATCGACCGGTACCTGACCCTGGGGCAGCTTCATCTTGAGGACATGCTTTCCCATGCCGCGGACCCCCTGGCATTGGAGCCCCCCCATACCTCCGACCTGAGCCGGGCCATGGACAGCTATGAACAGCGGCTCATCACGGCCGCCCTGGAAAAATGCCGGTGGAAAAAGGGTAAAACTGCAGATTTACTGGGCCTTTCCATGCGCACCCTCCAAAGAAAGCTTAAAAAACATGAATTAAACCGGGGAGGCGTTGAATGAAGAGAGATAAAAACAAACAGCTTCAGAAAGTCGGGAAAAAAAAGGCTTCAATTGTCCGACCTATTGCCCGGTCATCGGCTGCTGAATACCTGACCTTTGTTGCGGCAACCGGAAAAGGAGGCGTCGAGACAGTTTATGCCGATGAGAATATCTGGATGACCCAGAAAATGATGGCCACACTCTATGACGTTGATGTCAGGACGGTTAACTATCATCTGAAAAAGATCTTCAGCGACAGTGAGTTAGAAGAGATTTCAGTTATCCGAAATTTTCGGATAACTGCCGCTGATGGTAAAAATTACAACACCAAGCATTACAATCTATATGCCATTATAGCCGTCGGGTACAAGGTCAACTCGGAACGCGCCGTGCAGTTCCGCAAATGGGCGACTCAGGTCATTCAGGAGTTCACCATCAAGGGATACACCATGGATGATGAACGTCTGAAAAATGATGGTACTGTCCTCGGGAAAAAGTACTTTGAAGAGCAGCTCGAACGTATCCGGGAAATACGCCTTTCCGAGCGCAAGTTTTACCAGAAGATCACCGATATCTACGCCACGTCCATCGACTATGATGTAACGGCTCAAGCCACCAAGCGGTTTTTTGCTGCGGTTCAGAATAAACTGCATTGGGCCATTCATGGTCAAACGGCTGCCGAGGTGATTGTTGACCGGGCAGACCATCAGAAACAAAATATGGGGCTGACGACCTGGAAAGATGCTCCGAAAGGAAAAATCCAGAAGTTTGATGTCAGCATAGCCAAAAACTATCTGACCGAAAATGAAATGGTGCAACTGACAAGGCTTGTGAACGCCTATCTGGATATCGCGGAAGATATGGCTTTTCGCCAGATCCCTATGACCATGCAGGACTGGGAAACACGCTTGAATAAATTCATCGAAGCCACTGATCGGGAAATTCTGCAGGATGCAGGGAAAGTGACCGCAGAAATCGCCAAAGCACATGCAGAAAGTGAATTTGAAAAATACCGCATCATTCAGGATCGGCTCTTTGAAAGTGACTTTGACCGGATGTTGAAACAGATTGAACACAAGGATGATGAATAGTTCATCCCGTTTTTCTATGCAGAACTGTGGCGTTATTATGCAAACTGCTGTGACAGAAACATGCGGCAAACTCACGACAAAATTTGTGACATGGCCGTTTTCAGAAGGACAGGAACTTCCTTTTTGTCGATTAAGGTATAACAATGGTCTATCTACAAAAGGAAGTGATTGAAATAATATGAGAAGGTGATGGAGACCTCCGCAATCCAGATACGTATAGATTACGGTTATTACATATGTCCGTCAGAATCCATACCGGAATGCATAAATGTCACCCCAGGTCCGTTCCAGCCCTTCAAAGCGATTTTCAGGCAATTATAACATGTTGTTGCCTAAAGTCATGACTCGCCGCTACATTTTTTTATGCAACGTTGGGGCAAAAAACTTTCCCTTTAAAAAACTGCCGCATGTGTCGCATAACACGACACATAAGTCGCATCCCATCAACCACCTTTAAAATCCGTGAAAACGATTCCGCGCACCGTCGTGACACGACATATCTGTCGTGCTTTTAATATCCCCCTACCTTGGGAAAGCATAACCAAAACAATAAAACACACTCTAAATTCAAATCCTTGCAATAAAAAACATCCCCTTTCATTCCCATGGCACACTTGTTGATAAGACCTGCTGATAACTTAATAAAATTTTAAAACAAAACCGGGCCGGCACCACACGTTTAGCCGTTACCCGAAGATTAAACCGAGGAGAAAAAATAGATGCAGAAACGAAATAAAAATGTGGTCATGATCATGTGTGACAGCCTCCAGTGGCATTATATGGGATGCTACGGCGGTAAAGTAAAAACCCCGAACTTTGACAGACTGGCCAGGGAAGGGGTGGTCCTGGACAATGTCTACTCCGAAGGCCTGCCCACCATCCCGGTGCGCCGGGCCCTGTTCACCGGACGCTACACCCTTCCCTACCGTGGCTGGTCCCCGCTGGAACTGGACGATACCACCATTGCCGATATTCTCTGGCGGTACTCCACCTATTCCGCCCTGATTACGGATACGGCCGTCATGCACCTGCCCAAGTACGGGTATCAAAGGGGATTTGACTATGTCTACAACCTGAGGGGCCATGATGATGACAACCACTACTATGCCGAAGATCCGCTCTACCATCTGAAGATGGAAGATTACCACAAACCGGCCTACCGGACCGATGAAAACGGCAACAAGGTTGAAGAGATGTGGTCTGAATTTTCCAAGGATGAAATGAAGGGATATCTGGCCCAGCGCCAGTACTGGAGAACGGATGCCGATCAGAACGTGGCCCAGATTGCCAAACAGTCCATCCGCTTTCTGGAAGAGGCGGACCGGAATAAACCCTTTTTCCTGTGGATCGACAGCTTTGATCCCCATGAACCATGGGATGCCCCCTCCATTTACGATGATGACCTCAAATGCCCCTATGATCCCGATTATGACGGCCAGGAAATCTGGAATCCGGTCTCCACCTATGCGGACAACGTGTATACAGACCGGGAAATGGAACACATCCGCGCCCTGTACGCGGAAAAGATAACCAACGTGGACAAATGGCTGGGCAAGGTTCTGGACCGGATCAGAGAACTGGGTCTGGAAAGGGACACCATGGTGGTTCTCATGTCCGACCACGGAGAACCGTTGGGCAACGGTAAACACGGTCACGGCATTGTCAGAAAATGCCGCCCCTGGCCCTATGAAGAGCTGGTCCACATTCCCATGATCGTCAAGGCAGAAGGGCTTGAGGCTGGCACCCGCACCTCCGCCCTGGTACAGAATATCGATATCACTCCCACCATGATGGAATGGATGAACATCCCCAAAGAGGCCTGGTCAGACATGCAGGGCAAAAGCCTGTGGCCGCTGCTCAAAGGCGAAGTGGACGATATCCGGGATTTTCTGATCACCGGTTTCTTCGGCCAGTCCTGGAGCATCATCACCAAAGAGTGGTCCTATATTCACTGGCTGAACACCGTGGCACTGGAAAATTCCGAAGCCGGGGGAAAAACCATGTTCGAAGTCTTTGATATCCAGGAAGGCGAAGTTTCGGAAGGGGTGGGCGATACCCAAACCATGTTTGACAGGATCAAGGCCCAGCAGGAAAACCAGTGGACCTGCGTGCCCGGTTCCCTCACCGAAGTGCCGGAAAAAGACGGCCTGTTTAACCGGTCAAAAGATCCGTTTCAGCTTGAAAACGTGGCAGAACAATTTCCCGAAAAAGCAAGGGAAATGTATGACAGACTAAGGGAGTTCATGCTGGAACTCAAAGCCGAATCCATCTACCCGGATATGGATTAATCACACGGATCTGCCGGCCGGTGAATCTTTCGGCCGGCAGATTTTGGTTTAAACAAAGGGAAGATCCCATGACAATAGAAATGATAAAAGAACTGACAGACAAGGAATTTGAATTCGCCGTTTCCAACGGATTGAACATTGTCCTGTTTTATAAAGACAAATGCCCCTATTGCAATGCCATGAAAAAAATCCTGACCAAATTCTCAGGAATGCCTGCCGCCCAGGGCAAAGCGATCACCTATTTTCAAATGAACCGGGAAAACTGTCCCCAAACCGTGGCAGATCTGAACGTCGGACGGATCCCCTCCCTTTTTATTTTTAAAGACGGGGAGAAGACCGCTGAACGAAGCGGGGATGTCACCTACCGCCAGCTTGAAAAGATGGTGGTCTGAACCGGAGCCGACAAATGAAAGAGATATACGATATCATCATCCTCGGGGGCGGGATTGCCGGCATGACCGCCGCCATATATGCGGCCCGGGCAAACCTTCGCACCGTGATCC
>JANQML010000222.1 GCA_028280105.1 Desulfobacula sp.
TTTACCCGGCAGCGGCTGTACAAAATTATCCGGCTGGATCACCGGGCCATCGCAACCAGCGGTAATTATCGAAATTTCTATGAACGAAACGGCCGGATCTATTCCCACATTATCGACCCGAAAACCGGTTTTCCCGTAACCAATGAAATTGTTTCAGCCTCCGTGATTTCGTCGGACTGCACCTTTGCCGACGGTTTGGCCACCGCCTTGATGGTCATGGATGTTCAGGACGGCATTGACCTGGTAAATACCCTGAAGGGAACCGAATGCCTGATCGTTCAAAAAAAGGGAGACCGGTTTATCGATCATACGTCAGAAAACTTTGATCAATTGCTGATAAAATAAGAAATCCCCCTGTTAAAACGATGGGTCAGACCAAGCGTTTCAACAGGGGGATTTTTGGTTAACCGGAATATCCGGATTGAATCACCGGATTCTGCCGGTGGATCGTCTTCGTAAAATGGTTCCCTTAAGAGAGATGCCTGCTATGCCGGAATAGATCGATTTAAACGCTTTCTCCCACCGCATTCATTTCAATCCGGATACCGGCCGGATCATAAAAAAAAATCTGGATCATGTCCAGTTCCGGTGTGCGGACCAGTAGATAATCGATATTTGATTCTTTTAATCGTTCCATATACCGGCCGATTCCCCGGCACCGAAATGCGATATGATCAAGATTGGGATTTAAAGCAGCATCAACCTCAACATCGTCAACCACAGACAGGTGGAGCAGCGGTTTTTCCCCGGCGTAGAGCCATGCCCCTTTTCCCGGTATGCTGGCAGGACGTAATCCTTCTTTCAGGCCCAGCAGGTCCGTATAAAACGCTTTGATGCGAGCCATATCCGCTTCAGACGCCTTGATGTTAAAATGATCCAGTCCTGAGATCGTCATGATGAACTCCTTGGGTTACGAATTGATAAATCGCGGATCTGAAATGGCCTGTGTCCGGTCAAACATATCCAAATCCTGTTGTTTCAGCCAGTACGGAATATCGATCAGCACCCGGTTTCCAGACAGTTTATCCCCGGTCCGGGAACAGGCATCCACGAACAAAAGACCATTTTGAGAGATCCGGCCGTCTTACACACACTCTTTCTCCTCTTTTTCACGTCAACTTAAATCATATCAGTTATGGAACAAAATGTGATCAAATAAATCATGGCATCTCATTCATATGCCGCCTATTTTACAGCCCCCATGGTCAGGCCCTGGATGAAATACTGCCGGATGGAAAGGGAGAGGATAAAGATGGGGACCATTATTAATAAGCCCACGGCAGCCATATGCTCCCATAAAATCCCTTTATCCGTATGCAGGCTCATCAGTCCCACCGTGAGCGTCACCGCATCCCGGTTGGTTAATATCAGGGCAAATAAGAACTCATTCCAGGACTGGATAAAACCGAATACCGCACTGGTTACAATACCGGGCATGATCAGCGGCAACGTAATGTGCCGCAGGACCTGGAACCGGTTACACCCGTCCACGGTGGCAGCCGCCTCAATATCCGGCGGCAGGGCATCGATAAACCCCTTTATCATCCACACGGCAAAGGGCAGAACAAAAGAGAGGTTTAAGATAATTAACGCCAGTCGCGTATCCAGCAGATGGAGGCTCCGGAAAAGGGTGAAGAACGGCAGGACAACCACAACCGGGGGAACAAATTGCGAACTTAGCACCGCAACCATAAACCCGGTTTTACCTTTAAAGTCGAACCGGGAAAAGGCATAGGCGGCAAGGGTTGCCACGGGAATGGCCAGTGCAACGGTTGAAAAACTCACAATAATGGAGTTGAGGAGCAGCGGACCGAAATTGTGGGGTTCCTGGAAGATGGAGATAAAATTGTTGATGGTCGGTGTGAAAAATACCTTGGTGGTATATGCATCTTTTGAAACTTTAAAGGCGGTCAGCACCATCCAGAAGATCGGGAACACCATAAACAGGAACGTGGCTGAAAAACCGATCCAGCGGACCCCCTCCCAGAATTTTTCTTCTCGTCTGAAGATCATCAGCTTTTCTCTCCTTTCATAAGATAGCGAACATAGAAAAAGGCGAAGACAAACATGGTGGTTACCATCAGATAAGCCAATGCCGATGCATATCCCATATCGTAAAAATTAAATCCGGCCTTGTACACGTAAAAATTCATGGTCTCGGTTGCACGGCCGGGCCCACCGCCCGTAAGGGTGACGACCTGGTCAAACACTTTGACGCTGTAAATGGTTTTAAGAAGCCCCACCATGATGAGGATCGGTTTGAGCAACGGCAGGGTAATATACCAGAAGACCTGAAAGGTATTGGCCCCGTCCACCCGGGCCGCTGCCAAGGTTTCACGGGGCAGCGATCCCAATGCACCGATAAAGACCAGGGCGATGTAAGGTGCCCATCCCCAGATTTCGGTCATTGCCAGCCAGAAAAGCGCCCAATAGGGTTCTGCCAGCCAGACCACATCTGCCCAAAACGGGAAGACCTTATCCAGCATGGCATCGATCACCCCGTATTCCGGATTCAGCATAAACCGCCAGGAATATCCTTTCAACGCCGGTGCCATGGCAAAGGGAAAGATCAGCAGGGATTTCATCAGCGTATTGAGTTTGGTGGCCCGTTCCAGTACCAGGGCGATTCCCAGACCGATGACCATGGAAAGAACCACGGAAATCACTGTAAAAAGCCCGGTCACCCAGACGCTGTTCCAAAAGCCTTCATCGGTAAACGCCCGTATATAGTTATCCAATCCGACAAATCTTTCCGGCACGGGTGAGCGGCTCAGCTTCCACTGCCTGAAGCTGGTGATAAACGAATAGATAAACGGGTAGAGTGTTGTTCCGGCCAGTATCAACATCGTTGGTGCCAGCATCACCCATTTGACAGACTTTTCTCCTTGTTTATACATCCAAAATCTCCATCTTTCCTTTTTTTTGGGGGGGGTGGGTTTTACGGTTGCGGTTTTATCGCCCGAACAGATGACAAAACAGGTTTCGGGACGGACATTTCGATATAAGGCGCCCCGAATTTAAAAAAGGAGCCGGATAAAAACCGGCCCCCGTAGCAACCGATTTTAAATTAATAACCGGATCGTTTCATTATCTGTCTAACTTCTTTGGCCGCCTTATCCATCTCTTTTCGGGTGTCTGCCCCTGCCGCAATATTGCTGATGGCGATTTCAAGAACACTTGACACCTCAGGCCACTCTTCAATCATGGGAAGGGTGTCGCTCACTGCCAGACTGGCTGCCGCAGCCTCGTGCATACCGCCGGAAGTGGCATTGATTTCAGGATCGATCAGATTTTTCTTGTGTACGGCAACAATGGTCTTGGTTTTGGGATCACTTTTATCCATTACCGCATCCTTTTCAAGATCCGGATTGGATAACCATTTCAAAAATTCCCAGGCCGCATCTTTATTTTTAGAATGCCGGCTGATCCCCGTTGCCATGGAGAGTGCCAGTGTTGCCTGTCCGCGGCCTTCCCAGGCCGGTACCGGTGCAAAGCTCATATTTTTAGTGACGACTTCTTTGGCTTTTTCAGGGTTGGTTAACACCCCATAATGCCACCACCAGACAATGACCATGGCAGCGTTATCCTGGGCCACGGCCTGGGAGGCTTCATATTCACGGAATGCCTTAGACCCGGGTGATGCGGCCTTATATTTCAGTAACAGGTCCACATAATATTGGGTGGCCTCTATGCCTTTTTCACTGTTGAAAACCGGCATCATCTTATCATCCAGTATTTCAGCCCCGTTGCTCTTTAAAAAGGAATACCAGACAAACAGATTCTGGCCGTTGTTTCCCTTGCCATAGTACATGGCAATGCCGTCTTTACCGGTTTTTTCCTTAATGGCTTTAGACGCTTCAACCAGTTCTTTCCAGGTGGTGGGAACGGCCACACCGGCCTGTTCAAACAGATCGGTTCTGTAAAGCAGCAACTGGGGATGCCCCCGCCATGGCAGGCCGTAATTTTTACCGCCATAGGTTGTGCCGTTGATATATGCCGGCGGATAGATGTCGGATAATACCATACCGTCTTTTTCCTGAAAACTGTTTAATGGGGTTAAAAATCCCGTCATGGACGGACCCCACGAATCCAGGAAACAATAAAGGTCGATATCACCGGTTCCGGCAACACCGTCTGCCGTTATCTTTTCACGTAATGAGGGGAACGGTACCATCTGATATTCAACTTCAATACCTGTCAATGCGGTGAACTCTGCCAAGCGTTTGTTGTGGGCCTGTGCCTGGGCGGCATTGTGGACCAAATGAACCAATTTCGTCCCTTTGTATGGTTTACCGGCCTTTAGACCATACGGCATGTCACCGCTCAGTGCCGTTCCGACACCTGTAAACAGGACGGCCGACATCGAGATGAGAAGTAAAACCAATAATTTTTTAAAATTAAACATCACAACACTCCTTTTAAATAAAAGATTAACCATTATTCCCCCCGGATGAGAGGTGTATTGGAATCTCCCGAACCTAAGCAGATGTAGCCAGGTATCATGAGAGATTTGCCACCATTTAAATATGTTGTCCGCCTTGAGCCGGAACAAAATTGAACGTTTTTCTACAGGAACGAATGATACCTGCCCGAACATTTCCGGTGCTGATTCAGCAATATCATTTTCATTACGGTTACGGCAGATCACAGGCAAAAAAGCAGTTCAATGCAAAGGAGGGATCAAAACAGGGCCGATTCATTGCCTTCTTTTTCAAACAGATGGATTTTGTCCATGTTCAATACCAGTTCGATCTCTTCATGGGCGGTTACTTCTGCATTGGAATTGACAATCGCGGAAAAGGAATCCTGACCGGTGCTCACTTCAATACCGATCTCTTTTCCAATGGGTTCCACCACCTCAATACTCCCTTTTAAAAATCCCTCGGTGTAAAGTTCTTTTTTATTCCTCTTTTTCCGGATATCTTCCGGCCGGATGCCAAAGGTAAGGGGTTCACCGATTTTATCTTTCACCTTTTCCGCCTGGTAGTCCTGAAGCGGCAGCTTAAAATCGTTTGTGGCAATAGAAAACGTTCCATTGTCTTCTTCCACCCGGCAGTCGAGAAAATTCATGGCAGGGCTTCCGATAAATCCGGCAACAAACCGGCTGACCGGATGATTATAGAGCTCCATTGGGGGACCCACCTGCTGGATATGCCCCTCCTTCATCAGGACGATCCGTGATCCCATGGTCATGGCTTCAATCTGGTCATGGGTCACATATATAATAGTGGCCTCCAGGCGCTCGTGCAGTTTCTTAATTTCCGACCGCATCTGGACCCGCAGTTTGGCATCCAGGTTACTCAAGGGCTCATCAAAAAGAAAGACCTTGGGCTTTCTGACCACTGCCCGGCCCAGGGCAACCCGTTGGCGCTGGCCGCCGGAGAGCTGGCGGGGCTTGCGGTCCAACAGCTCTTTGATACCCAGCATTTCAGAGGCATGGGCTACCCGTTTTTCAATCTCTTCAACCGGGTGCTTTCGCATTTTCAAACCAAAGGAGATGTTCTCTTTCACCGTCATATGGGGGTAAAGTGCATAACTTTGAAAAACCATTGCAATATCCCGGTCTTTGGGTCTGAGATCATTCACTTTTTTTCCGTCAATATAAATACTGCCGCTCGAAATATCTTCAAGGCCTGCAACCATTTTAAGCGTGGTTGATTTGGCACATCCCGACGGTCCCACCAGCACCATGAATTCCTGGTCTTCAATTTCAAGATTAATGTCGTGGACAGCAACAAATCCATTGGGGTATTTTTTTCTCAGGTTTTCGACCTTAATCGTTGCCATTTTCCCTCCTTTGGTTCAAATAAAATGTTATGGAGCAGATACGGAATCGCTATATGCTTTTGGCGGTTTCAAACATTTTGATGATATTTTCAACCGGAATGTCATAACTCAGGTTATGACAGGGAGCCAGAATATAACCACCGTCTCTGCCAAGGTCTGACACCCTCTTTTTTACCTCTTCCTCAATCTCGTCAATACTTGCATTGGGCAGGGTCTGCTGCACATCGATGGCACCGTGAAAACAGAGCCGGTTCCCGAATTTTTCCTTTAATGCCGCCGTGTCTTCCAACCCTTTGGTCGAGGTCTGAACCGGGTTGAGGATATCGACGCCGATCTCGATCAGATCTTCAATCAGGGGCTCAATGGCGCCGTCACTGTGGAACATGATTTTGGCGTCTGTCAGGCTTTTGATATGATCATTCAATGCCTTGAATTTGGGTTTTATCTGTTCTCTGAACA
>JANQML010000029.1 GCA_028280105.1 Desulfobacula sp.
CCTTGGGAACGAAGAAGATGGGATCTTCACGCTTTTCCCGGAGGGTAAGAATTTCTGAAAAAAGATGAAATGGCCGAACCCACTTATGATGAAGTCTTGAAAGCATCTTTAAATTCAAAGCGTTTGTTGTATTGTCAACTGATTTCATCTTTTATGATAAAATTTTTATGCAACGTTGAGGTAAACTTTAAACTTGTGTATGAAAATAAACAAATTTAAAAAACGGTTTAATCCATAGCTTTTGTCAGACCGTTGCATTGGATTTGTTTGGAGGTCCATATATCTTCCGGAACAATTTGGCTGACAGAGGTGCTGAGGATGTCTAAAAAAGCGGGTCTGGATATTTCTTCGGCTCCCATTGAAAGCATGTGATCGGACGTTACCTGGCAGTCAATCAGATCAAACCCAAACCGGTTCAGATAATTGGACAAGGCAACCAGCGCAACTTTGGAGGCATCTGCTTGCAATGAAAACATGGATTCACCAAAAAAAGATTTTCCCATGCCAATACCATAAAGCCCACCCACAAGTGTGCCATCCAGCCAGGTTTCAACTGAGTGAGCAGCCCCTAATCTGTGAAGCATGATATAGGCATCGATCATTTCATCCAATAACCAGGTGCCGCAACCGTTATTTTGCCTGAGCTTGGCACAGGCCTGAATCGTTGGTTCAAATGCCGTATTGATCCGCACCTTAAATCCGGATCGCCGTATGGTTTTTTTAAGGCTTTTTGAAACATGAATGTTGTCGGGAAACAGAACCAGGCGGGGATCGGGTGACCACCACAATAAAGGGTCATTTTTTGAAAACCACGGGAAGATACCGTTTTGGTAAGCCAGTAACAGTCTGTCCGGAGAAAGGTCTCCACCGATGCAGAGCAAACCGTCGGGTCTTGCGAACTGCGCCGGTGGAAAAATTAAATCATTGGACAATCTAAAAAGGGGCATTCAGCTTTTAAACACAAAATTCAACCCACCGCGTTTCATACCAATGGATATTTTTCCGCCTTTTGTCAGGGAACCGAAAAGAATTTCGTCGGTAATTTTGTCTTTGATCCGGGTTTGAATCAATCGTGCCAATGGCCGGGCACCGAATTTCGGGTCGTATCCTTTTTTTGCCAGGTATTCACGCACCTTGGGGGTGTAAGTCAGGATAATCTTTTTATTGGTAAGCATGGCTTTTAATTCGCGCATGTTTTTGTCAACGATCATCTCCATCACCTTCTGGGAAAGGTGATTGAACTGAACAATTCCATCCAGCCGGTTCCGGAATTCAGGACTGAATGTTTTTTCGACGGCCTTTAGCCCTTTAGAGTCCATGTCTGCGGACTGGGAGCCGAATCCGATGGTATTGGCGCTCATCTCCCTGGCTCCGGCATTGGAAGTCATAATGATGATCACATTCCGAAAGTCGGCTGATTTTCCGTTATTGTCCGTTAAGGTTGCATAATCCATGACCTGCAATAAAATATTGTACAGATCCATGTGGGCTTTTTCAATTTCATCGAGCAGCAGAACACAGTGGGGATGTTTTCTGACCGAGTCGGTCAAAATTCCGCCCTGATCAAAACCGACATAACCGGGCGGAGCACCGATTAACCTCGATACCGCATGTTTCTCCATGTATTCGCTCATATCAAAACGCAGGAATTCGATCCCAAGGTTTTCGGCCAGCTGTTTGGCAACCTCGGTTTTTCCCACCCCTGTGGGGCCCATGAATAAAAAGGAGCCAATGGGGCGATCCGGTGCGGCAAGACCGGCCCGGGACCGTTTGATGGATGTGGTGAGGGTCAAAATGGCATCGTCCTGACCAAAAATAACTTTAAACAGTCGTTTGGGCAAAGACTCCAGGTTGGCTTTGTCAGTGGATGTGACGCTTGTTACCGGAACCTTGGCGATTTTCGCCACAATTTTTTCAATGTCTTTGGTGCTGACACTTTTTCGTTTTCCCCGTCCTTTAAGTCTGAGATAAGCACCGGTTTCATCAATCACATCAATGGCCTTGTCCGGCAGGAACCGGTCATTGATGTATTTATCAGACAGGTAGGCAGCTGCTTTTATCGTGTCGGCATTATAGGTCAGGCCGTGGTGTTCTTCGTAATAAGGTTTTAATCCGGTTAATATCTGGGTGGTTTCATCCACCGTGGGTTCAGAGACTTCGATCTTTTCAAACCGTCTGGAAAAGGCCCGGTCCTTTTCAAAATGATTTTTATATTCTTCATATGTGGTGGTACCGATACATTTGATATCACCGGAAGACAGGGCCGGTTTCAATATATTTGAAGCATCCATGGAACCGCTGGTGGTGGCGCCTGCACCGACAACCGTATGGATTTCATCAATGACAAGTAATGCATTTTCTTTGGCTTCAAGGGCACTGATGACATCTTTAAGCCGCTGCTCAAAATCGCCTCTGTATTTGGTTCCGGCGAGAAGTGATCCCATATCCAGGGAAAAGAGTTCACAGCTTTCCAGAAGATCGGGGACTTCCTTCTCTTTTATTTTAATCGCCAACCCTTCGGCAATGGCTGTTTTTCCGACCCCGGGATCACCCACAAGGATGGGATTGTTTTTTCGTCTTCGGCAGAGCACCTGCATGACACGGTCGGTTTCATCTGTTCGCCCGATGAGCGGATCTATTTTTTCATCCGTTGCTTTTTTAAGCAGGTCGGTTGTGTATACTTCAAGCGGATTTTTCTTTTTGGGACGTTTTTTCTGGGTATCGGCCTGTTTGAACAATTGCTGTGACGGGTCCTGCGGCGGGCTTGCCTTTTTCTCGCTTTCTCCGGTATGGGAGATATACTTTAAAACATCTAGGCGGGTAATACCTTCCGACTCAAGGTAGAAGGCGGCGTGAGAATCTTTTTCCTGAAAAATGGAGGCCAGAATATCCCCAAGATTCACTTCGTTTTTTTCAGCTGATCTGGCCTGGTTAATTGCCCGTTGAATCATTCGCTGAAATCCAATGGTCTGCTGGAGCACATACTCTTCTTTTGTATCGATTCGGGTTAATTTTTCATTAAAGAATTTTTCAAGCTCTTCTTTTATCAGCTCAGGGTTTCCACCACATTTTTCAACCGTTTCAACTCCTGTGTCATGGTTAAGGATCGCATAAAGAACGTGCTCGACACAGACATATTCGTGCCTTCTTTTTTTTGCTTCCCGTACAGCAAATCCCAAGGCTGTACTCAGTTCTTTGCTTATCATACCAATGTTACTCCTTTTCCATTGTACTTTTCAAAGGAAAGCCTTTACTGCTCGCCAGATTATGGACGGTTTCGACTTTTGTTTCGGCAATCTGTCTGGGATAAATCCCGCAGGTTTCTTTTCCCTTATTATGTACATTAAGCATTATTTGAGTCGCTTTTTCAAGTGATTTTCCAAAAATGGTCATGAGAATTTCCACAACAAATTCCATGGTCGTATAGTCGTCGTTATGTAAAAGGACTTTATACATGGGAGGATGTTTTTTTCTTGTTTTTGATGATGTCTCCTCCACGGTTTTTGAATCTGTGGACGGCATAAGTCTCTGACTCCTATTCCATACAGCATTTTTTATATTTTTTTCCGCTGCCGCAGTGGCAGGGATCGTTCCGTTTCAATTTTACTTTGGTCCGCTTGATCGGTTTGTTGATTGCCGATCCGTCCGAGTGAGAGAAGGTTAAGTCTTCCTGTTCTTTTCTTCTCATCTCATTCACCTGGGATTCCATGGATATTTGAATTTTGAACAGAATTTCAAGCACTTCTTCCTTTACCCGTTCCATCAATCCCTGGAACATGTCAAACCCTTCTTTCCGGTATATTCTTAAAGGGTCCTGTTGCGCATAGCCGCGAAGACCGATGCCTTCTTTTAAGTGATCCATGGACAATAGATGCTCTTTCCATCGGGTATCAACGGTTTGGAGGATGATATGCCGTTCAATTTCCCGGGCGACCGGCTCACCCATGGTTGCTTCTTTTTGAGAATAGACTTGCTTTGCGTTTTCAAATACGGCATTTGCCAGGTGGTCTGCATTGTTTTGACCGATAATCTCCGGCTTTAGTTCCGGCTTGAAGTTAAATACCTGTTTGACCCTGTTTTCAAGCCCCTCCAGATCCCAGTCAGCTACGGGTGTCTTTTCCACGGCATATTCGTCAACGATGCCATACGCTTTATCCTCAATCATCTCCATAACCGAGTCTTTAAGGTCGCCCTGCATCAGCGTCTTGCGTCTCTGTTCATAGATCACCTCCCGTTGCTGGTTCATCACATCATCATACTCCAGGAGATGCTTTCTGATTTCAAAGTTGTGGCCCTCAACCTTGGATTGGGCATTTTCAATGGCCTTGCTGATAAACGAATGTTCAATGTGTTCGCCTTCTTCGATGCCGAGCCGGTCCATGACGGCATGGATCCGGTCGCCGCCGAAAATTCTGAGCAGATCATCTTCAAGTGAAAGATAAAACCTGGATGATCCCGGATCTCCCTGACGACCGGAGCGCCCCCGAAGCTGATTATCTATCCGTCTGGATTCATGGCGTGAGGTGCCCAGGATATGGAGTCCGCCCAGTTCTTTAACACCCTCTCCCAGAACGATATCGGTACCGCGGCCCGCCATGTTGGTGGAAATGGTGACAGACCCTTTTTGACCGGCATTGGCGACGATTTCCGCCTCTGCCTTATGATGTTTGGCGTTCAGAA
The DNA here is from genome assembly GCA_028280105.1 of Desulfobacula sp. Taxonomy (GTDB): domain Bacteria; phylum Desulfobacterota; class Desulfobacteria; order Desulfobacterales; family Desulfobacteraceae; genus Desulfobacula. Next base: position 4,681 of record JANQML010000029.1, read on the forward strand.
CCGTATGCTTGACCCCTCTTTTTTTCAACTGCCGGCTCATGTCTTCCGAAACATCAATGGAGATGGTTCCCACAAGAACCGGCTGGCCTTTTTTATGCAGTTTTATAATCTCTTTGATGGCGGCTTCATATTTTTCTTTTTGGGTTTTATAGATTAGGTCGGGGAAGTCTTCCCGGACCATATCCTTATGTGTCGGGATAACAAGAACATCCAGTCCATAGATTTTTTTAAATTCAGGTGCCTCTGTTTCGGCCGTACCCGTCATCCCCGACAGTTTATCATACATTCTGAAATAGTTCTGGAAGGTGATGGAGGCAAGGGTCTGGTTTTCGTTTTCAATCTTGACACCTTCCTTTGCTTCCAGGGCCTGGTGGAGTCCCTCTGAGTAACGGCGTCCGGCCATCAGCCGGCCGGTGAATTCATCCACAATGACGACCTGATTGTTTTTAACTATATAATCGGTATCTTTTTTAAAAAGCGTGTGTGCTTTTAAGGCCTGGTTTAAATGATGCAGAATTTCAATATTGGCCGGATCATAGAGATTGTCAACTTTAAGCAGACTTTCGCCCTTGGCAATTCCGTCTTCGGTCAAAGAGACCGACTTTGATTCTTCGTCAAGGGTATAGTCGACATCTTTTTTAAAAGACGGAATGATGATGTTGACCTGGGTATAAAAGTGGGTCGACTTTTCAGTGGGGCCCGAGATAATCAAAGGGGTTCGGGCTTCGTCGATCAGGATCGAGTCCACCTCATCCACAATGGCAAAGTTCAGGTCTCTTTGAGCCAGGGATTCCCGATCGAACTTCATATTATCCCGGAGGTAGTCAAAACCGAATTCATTGTTGGTGCCATAGGTGATATCGGAATTATAGGCTTTTTTTCGTTCTTCGTCGGTAATTCCGGAGACAATGGCACCGACGCTTAACCCTAAAAAATTATAGATCTTGGCCATCCAGTCCGCATCCCGCTGGGCCAGGTAATCATTGACCGTAACAATATGAACGCCTTTTCCGGACAAGGCATTTAAGTAGGCGGGCAGGGTGGACATCAAGGTTTTTCCCTCACCGGTTTTCATTTCAGCGATGTTTCCCCGGTGAAGGGCGATACCGCCTACGAGCTGAACATCATAATGTCTCAAACCAAGGGTTCGGACGGCTGTTTCTCTGACAAGGGCAAAAGCCTCCGGCAATAAATCGTCCAATGTTTCTCCATTGGACAGGCGGTCTTTAAATTCAGCAGTTTGTTGTGAAATTTGTTCATCCGGTAATGCCTGCATCCGGGATTCCAGTTGATTGATTTCGTCAACAATGGGTTGGAGCTTTTTTAAGATTCTGTCATTGTTGGATCCAAAGACCTTTGTTAAAAATTTAAACACCGTTTGATCCTTTGCCGGTTAAAATAATAAGTGTACGCATATCTGCCATATTTAAGAGATATAAACATTAATTGGGTAAAATAAAACAAAAAAATTCAAATTATTTTGTATTAAATAATAGGGGACAATACTTGGAAAAAACGAATTAATTGAGAATATAATTTAGCGGATTCACCGGAGTGCCGTTAATTTTGACTTCGTAATGAACATGGGGGCCGGTGCTTCTTCCGGAATTTCCCAAAAGACCGATGACGTCTCCCCGTTTAACTTCCTGGCCCTTTTTAACCAGTATCTTGTGCAGATGGCCGAACCGTGTGACTTTTCCGTATCCGTGATCAATGACGACCAAGTTGCCGATGAATGTTTTCTGCCCGGCATAGGAGACCCTGCCGTTGGCTGTGGCAATGATCTTTTTTCCGGTTTTGTTGGCAATATCAAGCCCGGAATGGAACTCTCTTCTTCCCGTAAACGGAGAGGTTCTGTAACCGAATCCAGAGGTGATCCAGCCGTCCACCGGCCGGATGGAAGGTGTGGAAGCCAGAAGGTTTTTCTTCTTTTCAAGCTTTTTAATCAGGTTTTCAAAATCAAGTGCCTGCGCTTTTGCCGCCATATTGGTCTGATTTACCTGTTGATGCATTTCGCGGATCAGATGGTTATGTTTTTGTTCTAAAGGGATATCCGTATCGAGCTTATCTTTTGGGATTCCGCCGATACCGATCAGCCCGCTGGAATTGCTGGTCTGTTTGATATCTGCGATCAAGCGGACTTTATCCTCAAACTTGGAAAGATTATCCACTTGCCTTTTTAAGACTTCTATTTCGTTGGCAAAATTTTGAATCTGGCTGCGCTGACTCTTTATTTCGCTAACCTGCTTTGACAAGGTTTGGTTCAGGGTTTGGTTATCAAATGAGATCTGTTTGATGTGATAATAGTCATATCCGATATAGGTGGCGGCACAAACAGCACAGACGGAGATCAAACTGACGGCTGCCACTACCGTTTTGTGAACGGAAAATTCTTTGATATCGGACGATGCACCCGTATGAAACCATATTTTAATACTATTTTTCATTAGTACCCTTCTTATTTAGATGTTCGATATATGTCAAGCATAAAAAAACGCCTATAGGGGCGATACCGTGAAATCAAGTCCTGTCCGGTCATTCAGGCCAAACATCAGATTCATGTTTTGCACGGCTTGGCCGGCAGCGCCTTTGAGCAGATTGTCAATGGCCGAGACAATAATAATCTGTCGGTTTTCCTCATTGTAATGAAATCCGAAATCGCAGCGATTGGTTCCGGATACATGGGAGATCGCAGGGTATTTATTTTTTTCCAGCACCCTTACAAATGGTTCGGTTTTATAAAAATGGTCATAAACGGATTTAAGATCCTCCCATGTTGTATCCTTGGACGCTGTGGCATAAATAGTTGACAGCATTCCCCGGGTCAGTGGCAGCAAATGCGGGGTAAAGGTGATGGATATCTCTTTTTTAGCGTATTGACTCAATTTTTCGTTTATTTCAGGTGTATGTCTGTGGTTGCCGACCTTATATGCATTGAACGACTCGTTGGCTTCGCAAAAATGTGTGGTCAAAGACACGGACCGTCCGGCACCGGAAACCCCTGATTTGGAATCGGATATAATATTTTCCGGCCGGATCAGCCCCTGTTTAAACAAGGGAATTAACGGCAGGAGGATGCTGGTGGGGTAACACCCCGGATTCCCGATCAGATCGGCTTCTTTTATTCGGTCCCGGTAAACCTCACTCAATCCGTAGACACTTCTATCCAAAAGATGGCTTGAGCAATGTTTCTGATAAGCCGCTTCATAGGCAAAAAGATTTTTGAACCGGTAATCCGCCGATAAATCCACCACTTTTACTTGATTATCTAAAAAGGCCGGCGCATGATTCATGGAGACTTTGTG
>JANQML010000310.1 GCA_028280105.1 Desulfobacula sp.
GGTAGAGTACTACAGCGGCAACCTTGGCGCCTTGAAGCTGGAACCTTCACGCTTTTTGCAACGATGAGGTTTATTTACCGGTCAGAGCGATAATAGCCATCTCAACGTTGATCCGCCATTCAGAGGCGGTCAGCCCCCATATCCGGCAGTCTTCCGGGTCTGCATCCCGGTTGAATGCCGCTTTAAGCCATGAAAGATCCTGATTGTCATAACACCAGGCGGCAAAAGAATCGTCCATAAGGAAAGTGGAAGGGGAAGTCCCGGGATTCTGCCGTATCATCTCCCTGAGTTCATCCGCTGTTTTTGCAAACATGATTTACCTGCTGTCTATACGGTTAATAACTTAAGTTTACCCAACCTTGCATAAAAGAGTTGCATTCAAAAAACGACTCGTTGGAAAATAACGGACGAATAACTGAATTTGGCCGGTTTTGTCAACCCTTTGCCAGCCCATTGGCTGATTCCGCAACAGGATACAATTTTTTCATTGACAATAAAGGGGGTGGAAACATATAGATTGGTTTTAAGTAAAAAGGTGCCGGCAGATGGATGGAGCCGGATAAAAGGAAAGGCGGTGAGAATCCGCCGCATGCCAGCCGTTGCCGTGATCGGGGACGAAAACTGCACAGAGCCACTCTTTGGGTTCAAAGGGGAAGGCGCAGCCATTAGGATGATCCCTCAGCCGGAAAGCCTGCCTTTTTGCACGATGAAAGGTTCGTTGCTGGAGTATGATCCTTTTGAATAGCCATTTGATTATTCAGGAGGAAGTGTTATGTCCGTGCAGGCGAACAAAGCGTTCGGTTCCATTATCACCCGTCTTATCCAAAAAGAAAATTTATCCAGACAAGAGGCGAAACAGGCCTTTACTTCCGTATTAAAAAACCGGACCACCGAGATGCAGCAAGGCGCCTTTTTAGCGGCCCTGACCGGTAAAGGGGAAACCCGGCAGGAAGTTGCCGGGGCCTGGGAGGCGATCTTTGATCTGGATACCACAAAGGTATCCATCGGCAGCGACCTTCAACTGGTTGAAAACAGTGGCACCGGCATGGATACGTTTAAAACGTTTAACATCAGCACTGCCGCCTCTGTTGTGGCGGCGGCAGGCGGTATTCCCATGGCGCGGCACGGTGCCCGGGCCATCACTTCGAGCTGCGGTACGGTGGATATGGCGGAAGCGCTGGGCGTTGATGTGGAGTGCTCTGCAGAGACTGTCGCAAAAAGCATTGAATCCTCCGGAATCGGGCTGTTTAACGGCATGAGTCCCCACATTCACCCCATGGCACTGGGCCGAATTCTGTCTCAGATTTTCTTCGGCTCCACCCTGAATATTGCGGCATCCCTGGCAAATCCCGCCCTCCCGTCCATCGGTGTCAGGGGGGTCTATGCAAAAGAGATGATCCGGCCGGTGACCGGGGTCATGCAGGAGATCGGTTACAAAAATGCCATTGTCCTTCACGGGACCGTTGATAATTCGAACAAGGGCATGGATGAAGCATCTGTCTGCGGAATGACCCATTGTGCCCGAATCAGCCGGAACGGGCCAATCGAAGAATTTGTCATCGATCCGGGCAAACTGGGGCTGGCCGTGAAAGATCCGGGTGAGTTGGCCCCTGAAAAAGATATCGGCAAAGAATCAAAACGGTTTGTCGCCCTGGTGTCCAACAAAGAACAAAGCGCACGAAAAGATGCAGTGCTTCTCAACGCCGGCCTCATCTTTCTTGCGGCCGGCCATGCAGCCACACTGGAACAGGGGATCGAAACAAGTGCGGGTTTGCTTGAATCCGGCCGGGCGTTTGAGGCGCTGGAAAACTGGGTAAAAGCGCAGAATATTGATGCTGAAAAAGGGCTTGAAACCCTTCATCGTCTCGTGGCCTGAACATGAACCTCATCGTTGCAAAAAGCGTGAAGGTTCCAGCTTCAAGGCGCCAAGGTTGCCGCTGTAGTAATCTACCGCAAAACCTTGGGAACGAAGAAGATGGG
>JANQML010000311.1 GCA_028280105.1 Desulfobacula sp.
CCCATCTTCTTCGTTCCCAAGGTTTTGCGGTAGATTACTACAGCGGCAACCTTGGCGCCTTGAAGCTGGAACCTTCACGCTTTTTGCAACGATGAGGTATATCTATTTCTCTGATTTGACATTGCAATTTTCCACAATTTTTTTATGGGGTTTGTACATCTGGGTTTTAATCCGTTTATAAAACTCTTTTCTGATTCCCGGTATTTTCGTTAAAAGCATCCATACAAAATTAAAAAACCTGGTCTTAAAGTCAGTATGCGGAAAATTGAACATGCCATTGTTTTTGTAGTACTTATAATCAGCCTGGAAAACAAACCGCAGCTTTCCCCAGATATCATCCCTGAAAATTTTTGCACCACCGACACCTAAAAAGGTTTGCGGCTGGCGGTATCCGATTTCGGATAATCCGGTCATCTGATCGGCCAGACTTTGTATGCTGTTGTTAATTTCATCGGCGTTGCCGCTTTCATCGCAAACAATACCGGCTAGATTTGCCTGCTGGCATTCGATCGAACCCTGGCAGAAATCGTATACGTACGGCATTTGGCTCAGCGGGCCGGAAATGAGAAAGCCGGCCTGTTTACCCCGCAGTTCCGGGACATGGTTCATAAAAAAACGCCGGTCGAAAAATTCTTTAAATTTTGAAGAGATATTTCTTTTGGCCAGCCTCATGGCATAGACAACCATATCGGCAGAAAGTATTTGGGACCGATAAAAAGAGGCGAAATCATCTTTATAGACGCAGCTGTTATCATATCCGCATTTGATACAGCCCGTACACCCGCCCTGGATATTCATATCCCTTAGATTGATGATGCTGATATTTTCAGTAAAGGAATCAGAGAACCGTTTAATCATTTCCTGAATACCATTGTCCTGGGATCTGCAGTCAGTCAGCAGAACGATTTTTTTATTACCGACCTCTATTTTTTTTGAGGCCGGGGCTGAAACAAAAGAGTCATTGTTTCGTATGACGGGTTGAAATCTTTTTGGCTGGACCCTTTGCCGGCCGGCCGATTCAAAAAAATGGTGTGCAAACTGAAGAAGCGTTTCTCTGCCCTTATGGTTTCTAAGATCATCCATTTCCGCAGAGAAATAGCCGATATAGTCCATTTCAAGATCATCGCAGACAGCATGCATATACCGGTGTGCGGTGTGGTCATAAAAGTGGATCGATGTCGTCATTACAGTTGCAGACTTGTTTTTAAAACTGCGGCTCGCTTTTCTTTCACGGATGAGTTCAATAAATCTCATATACTGTGCCGGTACAAAAAACGTATATACCGGGGTGGACCAGATGATACTGTCTGAAGCGCCGATATCGTTTATTATGTCATCAAAGAGGTCTGTCTCTTTTTCAATCTTTTTTATCCGGTTTGAAATATGATGAAACCTGTAATCGTGACCGGGGAAATGTTTTTGAATGTATTTTACGTACTGCATGGTAACGCTTGACTCCCCTTTGGGGCTTCCGTTTAAGACGACGATCCTCATTGATGCCTCCCGTGATATGAAAATCCATAAAGTTGACTGTGTCAACATATAGTATAGGGTTTAAAATTGACAGTGTCAACATCAAGTGTTAATAAAAATAATAAGGGTGCATTTTTTTAATTACCGGAGGCACGATTGTCTGCAAAGAAGACTTACCACCATGGGGACTTACGCAAAAAACTGCTGGAAGCAGCGCTTGAAATCATATCTGAACACGGGCTTGAAAAAATATCAATGCGGGGGCTCGGCCGGCGGCTCGGTGTGTCAAGGACCGCACCATACAGACATTTTTCAGATAAAAGCGCCCTTTTATGCGCCATTGCCGAGCAGGGGTATAAACGATTAACCGCTGCAATGAATCATCCCAATCAACAGCTTTCTGACGATCCGCTGACACGGCTTAAAAATACCGGCATTGCCTATGTTGAATTTGCCGTTTCCAATCCGGTTCATTACAGAATCATGTTCGGCAATGAGATCCTGGAAAGTAAAAGGACCCCGGAACTGGTCAAATCGGCTGAAACCACATTTAACGAGTTGCTCAATGCCGTGAAAGTGTGCCGGAATGAGGGGGTTGTAAAGCCGTTTGACCCATACATTGTTGCAAACACCCTCTGGTCAATGACGCACGGGATATCGACTCTTTTGATCGACGGACAGATCCAGGCGGTCAATGCGTTTAAAGGGCCGCCGGCGATGCTTCAAGCCGTTTCGGATCCGGAGAGGGTTGATGTAAAACAAATTTTTGAACATATGGAAGAGATCCTGATAACCGGTCTTCTTGCAACGCGTTGATTTTATAGTGGTTGTCAAAATAACGTTCCGAAAATGAGATCAAACCAAAATATGGGATTAAAATAAAGATGCTTTTTCTTTTAAACTCGACAAAGACCATGGATCTCGGTACCCAGGTGCCGCCGGGTATCGCAACGGCTGATCCGGCTTTTTTAACAACGGCCCGGAAACTTGCTGCCGCGGTTTCTAAATTGACTCCGAAGCAATTGGCCCGGTTGATGTCCTTAAGTGATACGCTTGCAGCGCAAACCCATGATAAATTTTCGCTGTGGGGGATGCCCGGGCAACCGACCGTTCCTGCCTTGTTTGGTTTCACCGGTCTGATATTTAAACATCTGGATGCCCCTGATTTCAATGAGCGCCAACTTTTCTTTGCCGGGAAACATATCCGGATTTTATCCGGACTGTACGGGCTATTGGAGCCGTTTGACCGGATTGAGGCATACCGGCTTGAAATGGGTTGCAAATTGGCTGTGGACGGGTGTTCCAATCTTAGCCGGTTCTGGAAAGAAGGATTGACCAGCAGACTGAACAGATCGCTTGGGCCCGGTGAACCCGTTATCAGTGTGGCGTCACAGGAATATATGAAGGCGCTGGATATTAAGAAACTGGCACGGCCGGTAATCATGCCGGTGTTTAAAGAAAGACGTCCGGACGGGTCGTATAAAAATGCAGTCGTTCATGCCAAAAAAGCCCGGGGTGCAATGGTTCGGTATGCAATAGAAAAAAGGGCCAAAAACCCCACCGACCTGATTGGGTTTTCCGAAATGGGGTGGGCGGCCGCCGGTCCCCCGCCGGATACCGGTTCCTGGTTGTTTACCCGGCCCGTGGAATAAAGGTCTGATGCATTTGTATTAATGCCGCCTCTTAAAAAATATGAACAATCCTTTTAATATCTCTGATATCCGGAAAAAAGTGCGTGGTAAAATGTCCTATCTCAAATTGCGTTGCTGAAGTATTTCCGGGATATTCCGTCTGCCGTCGAGAATGCAATGGATAAAAACATCTGATTTGATGATCTGGTAAATAATGCGGTAAACGTTTACATGGATTTCGCGATATTCATACACATCAATTCGCTGAAGCTCTATGGGATAATGACCTTTTTCCGGATTGGATGAAAGGTTGCGGCAGGCCGTTTCTATTTCTGAAAAAATTGTTTCCGCGTTTTGCGGGTATCCGGCTTTTTTTATGTAGTCATAGATTTCAAAAAGGTCTTTTTCCGCATCAGAGATAATATGAACGTTGTATTTCATTCAGATTGGTCTTCCCGGATTTTCTTTTTCAAATTGCTGAAAACATCGGCAACAGGCTTGTGATCTCCATTTTTTAGGCTGTTTCTGCTTTGGGCCAGCATTTTCAGCATGGCAAGACTTTCCTGGGTCTGCTCATATTGCACAATATCCTGGAGAATCGCTTTGGCTTCCCCGTTTTGAGTGATAATCATGGGTTGCCGGCGGTTAGCGATTTGCCGGATAATTTCTGAAGCATGCGCTTTAAAATAGCTGATGGGTTTTACAGATTCGCTTAGTTTCATCCTGTCTGTCCTCCTTAAATGACTTGACCTAAATTTAGTCTATATTGAGATCAAAGTCAATCCGCCCAAAATCAGTGATTGAAAGAAGAAAACGAGAAGAAAGCCCTTTGTCGGTCATCCCTGCCGGACCCGGTTGACAGGGGATGCCGGTTTATCAGGGATGGAAACATACCTGTTTCCATCCCTCCCGGAAATCCGGATATAATCCTTACTGCCCGGACCCGGTACCGTTTTATTCAAATCTGGCCCGTGAGTTTCAGGGTCATGTGGGCAATGGCTGCGGACAGCACATAAGAACCCAGAAAACTTAAGCAGGCAATAATCACGATTTTCCATCCGGCCTCTTTGAAGAGCTTCAGCTCGTTTCTGGCAATGGCGAATCCGGCATAGGCCAGTACCGGGGTTGCCATGGGCAGCAGGGCCACCGGCGTTGTATATTTGATGACAAAGTCATGGGTGGGCATCCATGGCATGGAAACGATGATCAGCACCAGGGACACCCATATCACGGCAGGCCAGCCGATCTTCACGGTTTTGGTGAGAAATAGCCCGGCAATGGTGCCGGCGTAAAGAATCAGGTACCCGATGAACATGTCGAAAAGAGAGGCAGTTTTTGCCGTGGAAACCCCCAGGGGGGCATAAAAATTCGCCACTTGGGCCACCATGGAAATCACGGCAAAGATGATAAGAAATACCGACCATTCCATAAGGTTGAATGAGGGAGCCTGTTGTTTTGATGCCATTGTTTATTCTCCTTTTCCAGGTTCTGACGGTTTCCGGGACATTTTATCGTAGAGGCGCTCGGTGAGGGGGATTGCCAGGTAGATGGACATGTACATGCCCGTGGAAGTGGTGATCAGATTGCTTGCTGCGGCATAGGCCATGACAAGTTCAGCCTGTTCCGGGGATACCAGCTCTTTGACTGTTGCTGACGCTGCCGTCATCATGCTGGCGGAACCCACGCCCGAGGCCATGCCCAGGGCATAGGGGTGAAAGACCTCAAGAGATGCGAAAATCGACCCCAGAAAACTGAAGAAGAGCGCGCCGATCACCGTGCCCACGATATAGGTTCCCATGGCGCCGATCCCCTCCTGGCTCTGCAGCCCCCATTTTTCCGATGCAAGGGCCAGGGACGGCTCCCGGCACACTGAAAAGGAGGCCCCAATGGATTCCCGGCCCATGCGGAGCACCAGAACGGCAATGGGAAGGGTGATGAAAATACAGCCCAGGTTGCCGAACTCCTGGAGGATCATGGCCGGGCCGCCCTGGATAATCTTGTCCATATTCGCACCCACCAGCACGGCCAGTTTTGCGATGAACAGGATGATCCCGATGGTGAT